>CAMGTC010000024.1 GCA_946061765.1 uncultured Treponema sp. | reverse complement strand
CATATATTAACCAAAGTCAAACTTTTCATACACTTACAATTAATACACAGAATAATAAAGTTTATTTAGATTCAAACGAATTAAGCAGCAAGGAATACTCGTTAACCATCAATAAAAATCAAATTCCAAACAGATTAAAAGCAGAAATCTCCACAAATATTGGAAATATGCTCTACACAAAGGGAATTTTCTGCCTTGATAATCTTTATTACCAGGAAAGCTGGCCAAGTTTTCTTGCGCAAAATTATCTTTCGGCTCAATATAAGTACCAGGAGACTTTTCTTTATATAAAGAATTTTTCTTTATTCAGAGATGGACAAATTAATATTACTTCACTTCAGGCAGGAAATTTTGAATCAATTAACGGACAAAATAAAGTTAATGCCAGTATAGATTCCTCTGCAGAAGGAAAAATTAACATTGCAGGAATTGATTTTTCTGCAAATATTTCTACATATTACAGTCATGATACAAAAAATGAGGATATAATCACTTACAGTGGCTATAAAATTAAAAATCCACATCCCCTGTTTAAATTTTTAACTTTTGAAGAAAGCTACAATTATAACCACCAGGATTCTTCAATAGGTAAAAACGATAAAATTGTATTAACTTTCAGTCCCTTAAAAGTACCTCTTTCCTTTTGGGCTGATTTTCAGGCAAAACAAAATAATAATGTTCAAAATCAAAAAGGAGATTTAGGTGGAAATCTTTTGTGGAAAAGTAAAAACTACAGTGGAAATATAAGTGCAACTGTAAAAACAGAACAAAAACTCCTTACAAGTTCAAGCGAAGTAAATGAAATTGAAGTTGAAAATTATTTTGCAAACTGGAAAGACATAACTTTAATCCAATATTCTCTTGGAATGGAAAATGCTTACCTTAGGACAGTAAATTATAATTTTACTTTTTCTAATGATATTAACTTTATAAATCTAAAGCCTGTTTTTGAATACACTTTAAAAAGTAATTACAAGGGAAAGAAGTCATATAATTTTTTAGATACAAGTATAATCAGTTTAAAAATACCTTTTGCCTTTGTAAAAAATTCTTTTTACTTTAATTTAAGTCACACTGCAATTGGTCTTCAAAACACAAGTTCAAAAGATTATTTAACTGACAGCAGACAATTATTTGCACTCTACCCTTCAAGAACCTTTTTTTACTCTGCCATACCAATTTATGAATTATTTGATAAAAACCTTTCTTCAAATATTTTATTGGCCCAGAATAATAATTCTGCAGATTATCTTTTATATTCAAGTAAATATGAACTTGGCTGGAAAAGAAGATTATCTAATAATTTCTGGGATTTATTAATTCCTTCGTCCACAAACTTTACAGTAAGCAGAGATTTAAAAGCTAGCAGCGGTTTAAGTGATTTATATCAATTTAAATTATCTGCAAATAATATGGCCTTTAATATTTTTGGAGCAAAAAGTAATTTACAGCTTTTTAACTGGTACCAGCAGGATGAAATAATTTCAAATCTTACAGGCCTTGTAAAAGTTCCTTATGATTTAAGTGAAAATACTGTTTTTCAGATTACTTCTTATCTTCAGTTAATTTTATACTTTCAGGAAAAATATAATAATTTAAACAATTTAAAAATTGCAGGGGACCTTTCTCTTGCAAGTGATAATGATTACTCCTACCGCTTTACAACAATCTGGTCCAGAGGTGGAAAATTCTCACTGCTTGTAGAAATAATTTCACTCTTTTACAAAAAAAGTCTAAATCAAATAATCACAATAAAAGATACTGTGAATTTAGATTTTAAAAATTCTGATTCTCTAACCTATCAGTCTTATGAATACATTCATAAAAACGAATTATCTTTATTAAAATATTACACTCTAGACTACGAAGCAGGCTTTGTTTACAAGCATACAAAAGATTCTGGAGATAGTTTAAAATTGAAACTTACAATAGGCGGAAAGATGGAGTTCTAATAAAGCAAATAAACAATTTAAACTACTGCAATGGAGCAAAATAGCCGCTTTCATCCCTGCCACTTCTATTCAACAAATAAACTTCAGTTTCAACTGGTAAATAATCTTGTCCAAAATTAGTTTGAAGAGCAGATTTATAAGAAAGCTGATATACTCCCTGTGGAGTTTCAATTATATCTTTAATTATTTCAGAAAGTCCTTCTGGACGGAAAAGATAATAAGAATTTCCACTGGTATTATCAACAATATATTGAATTTCCTGACTCAAAGCTTCCTGATTTATTTGAATTACAGAAAATCCAATTGAATTATTATTCATATAGGCAGTTAATTCTGCAAGGTTATATCTTTGATAATTTACAGAGTTGTTACTGCCACAAGAAATATAAATAAGTGAACGTTTTTTGGCAGCGGAAATTAAATCATTTATTGCAAGTCTTAAAGCTAAATCTAAAGGCACAGCATCAGAAACTTTTGCCTTAAGGGCGTCAAAACTGAAATTACCCAGTAAATCAGGCCTTCCAATATACTCTGTTACAGGAATTGCAGCAGCAGAAACTATTCTTAAAACACCCTGCCCTTTCATTGACTCTGCAACTTCTTTAACTGCACTTTCAATTTGAGCTTTTTGATAAGATGCAGCAGTAGAACAGTCAATAATTATTGTAATATCAGCTGATGTATTATACGAAGCAGAACCAATAAATTTTAGGTTAGAAACAGGTCTCATATTTTCTGTTATGTAAAAATTTTCTTCCTGAAGTCCAACAATTGGCTGTCTATGTCTATTTTCCACTTTTAATTCAAGGGTAACATCAGGGAATTTAGAAGAATCAATCTGTTCAATTTGAACATACATACCGCCAACAAGTTCCTGAATCTGGGACATTACATAAATCTCATTTGAAGTAAAATCTGCAACAACAAGATTTCCATTTACATCTGGAACGGCACAAGTAACTCTTGAAGGAGCATTACCTGTTCTTACATATTCAAATAAAGCTCCTGTATCTGGATTTACAGAGATAATTTTATTTTCATCACAAATTACAAGTGTGGAATTCCAGATTTTTATTGCTTCGGGCTTTTTAAATGTTTTTGGTTCAACAAGTTCCCTTATAAAATTACCAGCCCTGTCAAATTCAAAAATACAACCATGCTGATCATCTGCAACAAATACCTGTTCCTGATAAACACAAATACCTGTAGGACCTTTTAAGCCTTCAAAACTTCCGTCCTTTCCACCAAAGAAAAACAAAGCATTTCCATCTTTATCAAAAACATCAACTCTACGGTTACCATAATCAGAAACATAAATTCTTTCCATCGAGTCTTGAGCAGCATAAAGTGGAGAAATCATATTTCCAAGAGCACGACCTTTAGAAGAAATATTTTTAATAAAATGACCTTTTGAATCTAGAAGAGCCAGTCTATCGCCAGCACTTTCGCAAAGTAAAAGATTATCATCTTTTAGGCGGATAATATCGCTTGGACGATCAAAACCATTTATTGGCCCCGTAATTCTATCGATTATCTTTCCATTCTGATTCATTAATAAAAGTTGATTTGTATTATAAACGGCAATCCACATTGTACCGTCATAATTTGTCTGAATTGAAACAGGCCCTGAAAATACATAATTACCTTCAAAATCTCCGGAAAAAGCACCAGCTTCTGAAAGTCTCATTAATTTTTCTTTTGAATCACCTGTTACCCGACGTTCTCTTACAATTTCAATTTTATTTTGCAATAAAAGTCCGCCATAGCCATTATCACTTGCTGTCTGCCAGTATGATAAAGCAGAACCTTCGAGGCCGGTTTTATAATAAGCTTTTCCAAGCCATTCAAGAATTAAATTATCATTAGGAAGATAAGAAAGAGCATGTTCAAAGAGAAGAATTGCCTCATTATAGGCCCCACGATAATAAGATTGAACTCCACGTCTAAATTCTTCAGAGGCAAAACCTTCTGAACTGGTACGACTTCTCCCTTCAGGAACAATTAAACCAGCCCCGGAAGTTGTATTTTGAGCAAATAACATTAGAGATGTCAGAAATATTGAGATTGAAAGTACAATCTTTTTCTTCATCTATTTTTCCTCTTTACTTTTATTATTTTGAATGCTGGCTTACAGCTTTTATATGATTTGCAATTTCAATATTGTCTGTATCAAGTTTTTCTGCTTCTTCAAGATAATGCATGGCATCTTCGTATAATCCCAGTTTATAATAAACCCAGCCCAGGGAATCTAAACAGGCAGCAGATTTTGGTGCAAAAGTAACAGCTTTTTTACAAAGAGAAAGAGCTTTTGTTAAATCTTTATCTTCACAAGCCAGAACATAGCCTAAACCATTCAAAGAAGTAATATTTTCGGGATCACTTTCAAGTGATTTTTGATAGTATTTTAAACACTTATCTGTATCATTCTGTTCCCAGGCAACAAATGCTATAGCTGCATATACAGAAGGTGTCATATAACCAGTTTCCAGTAATTTATTTAATTCAAAGTCTGCTAATCTTTTTCTACCTGAAATTGCATAAATTACAGCAAGAAGAAAACGACACTGCAGAACTCTTTCTAATTGTGTTCCAGAAGTTACAACCTGTTCCAAAAATAACAAGGCATCATCATATTGCTGGAGCTTTGAATAACACAAGCCCAGATAATAAGAAACCTCAATTTTATCTACACTAGATTCAGCTGGTAAAGCTAAGAAAAAGGCCAGGGCCTGGGAATAATTTTTACTCTTGTAAAGTTCAACGCCCTCTGCAATTGTATTATTCGATACAAGATTAATTGACGAAAAGAAATCTTTTGATTTTAAATTATCCATTTTTTCCCCTAATTATTGTATAAATAACCCACCACTCTATAATACCAATTTTACATCATCTACGCTATTACAAAATGGATCTGTAAACACAATTGAAATATTTACATACCCCTTATTAGTCAAAGAAATATCAGATTCTTCAGGATAATTTACATGAACCTTATGATAATTTGGTCGGAAAACAGATACCAGCTTTCCATCCTTTTCTTCGATTTTTAAATCATCTCCATATTCTTTTATGCACAGTTCTTTTGAAAACTTAATTCCCTTATACGAATCCATTGGAACCGCATTAATATTTACAAAAGTTCTTGGATTTTCAGTTGAAGAAAGATTTTTCAATTGGTCCAGATTTTTTAACACAAAATTTGCAAGAGTATGAAATTTATAATCAATTTTCTCCACATCATAAGTCAAAGGCTGAATACTTAAAGCAATTGAAGGAATTTTATTAAGTACAGCCTGACGAGCTGCTGCACAGGTACCTGAATAAACAATATCAGTTCCAAGGTTTCCACCAAGATTAATTCCAGATATAAGTAAATCAAATTTTACATCAAATAAATCACTGGTAAGACCAATTGCAGCACAATCAGCAGGATACCCCTGACAGGAATAAACTTTATCTTTTATTTTTTCTATACCAGTATCTTTAAACATTGTAATGTGATTCGATACAGCACTTCTATTTCTATCTGGAGCCAGAACATATACACTATGCTCTTTAGATAAAATATCAACTAAAGTTGTTAATCCTGGAGAATCATATCCGTCATCATTTGTTACTAAAATATTCATTAATAAATCCTTTGAAGTAAAATTATTATATGCACAATTAATCTATTACTAAAGATGCCCCATCTTCTGGGAGAACTTCATAACATTCAGGTTTAAAACCAAATATTTTTTCAAACTCAGAAAGTTTTGCAAGAAATTTTTCATAATCACAATTGCGTATAATAGCATAAAGACAGCGCCCAAAACCATGACCTGTAATTCTTCCGCAAGTAACAGGATTCCTTGTATTTTCAAGATTAGGCTCAAGTTCACTTACTCTTTTTAAAAGCCAGTCAATTTCTGGACAGGAGATATTATACATATCCCTCATAGTTTCATGACTATTATTGATTGCTCTAGCTAATTTAAAGAAATCTTTATTTAAAATTCCCTCTCTTGCTTCAAGTAAATCTCCATGTTCCCTCATTACAGATTTTAACTTTCTCTGTACTTCCTCAGAAACAACAGAAAGAACTTCATTTATCTCTGTTTTATCGCTAATATACTGCCAGCCGCCATAAACATTAGCTTTTCTTTCCCTTAAATCACCTAAAAGAAGTGCATATTGAGGCTCACAAATTGATTCTTCGTTCCACACAGAAAACCTAGGCACTTTTGTATCAACAAGCAGAACTTTTTTATCTTCAAAGTCAAAAGGAATATAATCCCATGTACTTTTTGAATAATCAGTGATTAGTAAATTAGATTTTTTTGAAAATAAAGCAGAATAGTTATTGGCAAGATAGTTTTGAACATGAAGGAAGTTTCTATTTCCATTTTCCAGGACTTGAAGTAATTGAACATCTGAACACTTAAAAGAAAAAAGTTTCTTAATGGCAATTACCAGAGCCGCTTTCATGGCACTTGTTATACCAAATCCTGCAGCCGGAGGTATCTGACTGTAGATTGTAATATCCATGCCCGAAAATTCATAACCACATGACAGGAAGCCATATAAAACTGCTTTAAGGCTATTTGCCCATTTGTCTTCTTTTTTGTATTTTAGGGAAGAAACAGTAGCTTTTTTTCTTTCGTTCGGCTGGATAAAGTAAAACTTTAAATTGTTGTCACTTCTTTTTGAAATTGCAATATAGATAGTCAAATTAACAGCCATGGATAAAGTTTTATCTTTAAAGAACCATGAATGATCTCCTATTAGATGAAATCTCCCCGGTGCTTTGGCTATAACTTCAGGCTTTATTCCATATTCCAACTCGTGCGCATCATTTATTGCTTTCATAAATTGGATTTCCCCTTTAAAACCTTTTTTATTTATTGAAATTATTAAATATCATCGCTATATTGAAAATAAATTCAGCTTTTTAAATAATAATATAATGATTTTGATTTTACAAGTTTTTTATTCCGTTTTTTCAGGTCTACTCCTTGGATACGCAATTCCAAATGAACATTTAAAATTTGGTTGTGCAGCTTTAGCACTTTTCTGTCTTATTCCATATTATTTTGCCATTAAATCTTGCAAGAGTTATAAAAATGCTTTCTTATGCGGCTTTCTACAAGCAGGAAGTACACATCTTTATTCAAGTTACTGGCTTGCTAATTTTAAAGATTTTGCCGCTTTAACCTTAGGAGCTTCAGCTGTGGGAACTGCAATTATTGGAGCAAGTCTGTCAATCTTTTTGTATTTTCCATATTCAGATAATTCAGATTTTAATAAAGAATTAAAAAACAAAGACAGGTACAAACTTTTTGAATCAACTTCGTTTAAAATGATTTATTTTGCTTCGGTTTATACCCTCTATGAATGGTGTAAATCATGCGGTTTCTTAGGATATCCATGGGGAACTCTTCCAACAGCAATTTATAACTGGAATATTGTTATGCAGATTGCTTCATTTACAGGAACTTATGGAATTACCTTTATCTTTGCTTTAACAAACGCCATTTTTGCAGAATTTCTTGAAGAAATTGTAAATCTCATTAATTTCAAAAAAATCGAAAAATATAAATTATTTGACCTTAAAATTACAACAAGCCTTACAGGAATCCTCTTTTTAATTATTTTAATCCACGGTGGATATTGGGAATTAAAGAAACTTACACCACAAAAACTTCTTACGACTATTGCAGTACAAAAAAATATTGATCCATGGGATCTAATAACAGATTCAAAATCAATTTTAATTTCCCAGGAACTTACAAAAAAACAGCTGGAGGAGCTTAAAACAATAAACAAAGAAGCCCATCTTGTAGTATGGAGTGAAGGTTCTTTAAGTTATTCATTTCCTGGTGCCCATAGTCACTACAAAAAAAATCCAAAAGAAAACCCCTTAGTAAGTTTTATAAAAGAATCTAATGTTCCTCTTGTATCAGGAGGCAGTTTTACAAAAGATAAAAAAAATAAAATCTTTTTTAACTCAGCAATTCTTTATGACAAGAAAGGTAATTTCCGGGGAGTTTACGGTAAAAATCATCTGGTACCAATTGCAGAAGCAATACCTGGAATGGAATATCCTAAAATCAAAAATTTTATGAATAAGGTAATAGGAATTTCTAATGGATGGACACCAGGTGATCAGTATGTTCTTTTTGATATTCCTGCAATTTATCATGAAGGCAGAAGATTACCTGCCGTAAAAAATATCAATTTAAATTTAAATGCCGAAGAAGAAGAAAAAATAGAAAATGCAAATCCTTCTGTAAAAATTGCTACTCCAATCTGCTATGATGATGCATTCCCAGATATTATGAGGCCTCTTTATTTAAACGGAGCAGAACTCTTTATAAATTTAACAAATGATTCATGGTCCAACAAAGCATCAAGTGAATACCAGCACTTTGTAGTTTCTTCTTACAGAACAATTGAATGCAGAACTCCTATGGTTAGAGTTTGTAACGGCGGTTACACAGTTGTGCTAGATCCTAAAGGTAAAGTTTTAAAAGATTTACCTCTTTTTACAGCCGATTCATTCTGGTACAACGTTCCAGTTTATTCAAAAATGCCAACAATTTACTCAAAACTTGGAAACTGGCTCCCTTGGACTTTATTTATTCTCTTGATTTTATATTTTGCTAAAGTATTAAAAGACAGAAAAATAATTAAATATTAAATATTAAATATTTTCAGATTATTTTCAAAATTCACTTGTAAGGTCCACATTTAGCGTTTAATATATGTATCTGAGTTATAATAACACTACATTATTACTCGGGGAAATTATGAGATGTCCTTCATGTGGTAATCTTGATGACAAAGTTCTCGAATCCAGAACAATGGCAAATGGCGAAAGTATACGACGACGCCGTGAATGTATAGCCTGTGGTTATAGATTTACAAGCTACGAAAGAATTGAAGAAAAGCCTTTTATGGTTGTTAAAAGTGATGGACGACGACAACCTTTTGAAAGATCTAAACTTGAAAAAGGAATAGAAAGAGCTTTGGAAAAACGTCCAATATCAATGAGTATGGTAGAACAGATTTGTATTGATATTGAAGATGCAGCTATAAAACAGGCAAAGGAATCTAGAGAAATTCCTACAGCTGAATTGGGTGAACTGGTTCTTGAAAAATTATACTCTGTAGATAAAGTTGCTTACATTAGATTTGCGTCTGTATACAGGCACTTTGAAAATCTTGATGAGTTTATAAAAGAAGTAAAAAATTTAAAGCGAACTTCTTCAAAAGAAACACGCTTGTAAAAAAAATATATAAATACCATAAAGGTGGGGGAAAAATGAGTAATCAGTCAGAAACTTCGGAACAGTCTGTATTTCCAGAGTGGAGAAGTTTTTTAGGCAGTAATTCAGATTCTGAAACTAAAGGAATTATTAAATCTGTAGTAAAAAGATCTGGCATAATTGCTGACTATGACAGAAATAAAATCGAAACAGCTATTAACAAGGCAATTGAAGCAGTAACAAAGTTAAAGGATCCTGATAAGGCAATTCATTTAACCGATTTAGTTGAAGAAAGGTTAAGATTGCGACTTGCAGGTAGCCGGGCACATTCAATACCGGCAATTGAAGAAATTCAGGATATTGTAGAAAGTGTCCTGATTGAAGAAAAAGAAGTAGAAATAGCAAAAGCCTATATTCTTTACAGAGCTCGTCATGAAGCTATCCGTGATACAAAAAAACTCATGCTGGATATTAACAAGACAATGGATGGTTATCTTGCTCAAAGTGACTGGCGAGTTCACGAAAATGCAAATGTAAACTTTTCCCTTGGCGGACTTATTTTACACAATTCTGGAACAATCACAGCACATTACTGGCTTAATAATATTTACTCAAGCGAAATTGCAGAAGCCCACAAAACATGTGCTTTCCATATTCATGATTTATCTATGTTTAGTGGATATTGTGCAGGCTGGTCTTTAAGGCAGTTGATTAAAGAAGGCCTTGGTGGAGTACCCGATAAAATTACCTCAAAACCTGCCACTCACCTTTCTACACTTGTAAATCAGATTGTAAACTTTTTAGGAATTTTACAAAACGAATGGGCAGGAGCTCAGGCTTTTTCTTCATTCGATACTTATCTGGCCCCTTTTGTAAGAACTGATAAATTAAACGAAAAACAGGTAAGACAGTGTATTCAAAGTTATATTTACGGAGTTAATACACCTAGTCGCTGGGGTTCACAGGCACCTTTTACAAATATTACACTAGACTGGGTTTGTCCAGATGATTTAAAAAACAAAAAAGCAATTGTAGGCGGAAAAGAACAGGATTTTACTTACGGCGATTGCCAGAAAGAAATGGATTTAATAAATAAAGTATTTATTGAAATCATGATTGAAGGTGATGCAGAAGGCCGTGGATTTGCTTATCCAATTCCAACTTACAACATCACAAAAGATTTTGACTGGACTAGTGATAATGCAAAACTTCTTTTCCAAATGACAGCACAGTATGGAACTCCAAATTTCCAGAACTTTGTTAATTCAGATTTAAATCCAAGCGATGTAAGATCTATGTGCTGCAGATTACAGCTTGATAAAAGAGAACTTAGACGTCGTGGCGGTGGACTGTTTGGAGCCGATGAATTTACAGGTTCAATAGGAGTTGTAACTATCAATCTTCCTCAAATAGCCTACCTTGCAAAAGACGAAAAACAATTCTACAAGAGATTAGATTATTTGATGGATTTAGCAAAAGAAAGTCTTTGTATTAAACGTAAAGTAATTCAAAAACTTTATGACGGAGGACTTTATCCTTACACCCGCAGATATCTTAAAACTCTAACAAATCACTTTAACACAATTGGTCTTTGCGGAATGAATGAATGTTGTTTAAACTTCCTTGGAGTTGATATTTCAGATCCAAAAGGAAAATCTTTTGCAGAAAATATTCTCCAGCACATGAGAGAAAAAATGCAGGATTATCAGGAAGAAACTGGTGATTTATTCAATCTTGAAGCGACACCTGCAGAATCAACTTCATACCGTCTTGCAAAGCACGATAAAGAACAGTTCCCAGATATTATTACAAGTGGTAGCACAGAACCTTTCTACACAAATTCATCTCAATTGCCAGTTGATTACACAGCAGATGTTTTTGAAGCATTGGATCATCAAGAATCATTACAGACAAAATATACCGGAGGAACAATGTTCCACGTTTATATGGGAGAGGCAATTAAGGACTGGAAAGCATGTGCAGAACTTGTAAAAACAATTTCTCATAAATACAGAATTCCTTTCTTTACAATTTCGCCAACTTATTCAATTTGCAAAATCCACGGCTATATTTCGGGACAGCATTTTGAATGTCCAAAATGTAAGGCAGAAAAGGAAAAAGCATTAAAAGAAAAATTACAAAAACTTGAAGAAGAAAAAGAAAAAATACTTGCTTCCTGTAAATAAATCGCTAGATTAATAATTATAAAAAGAAATGAATAAATTCGGGAGGATTTAATAAAGATGCAGACAAGTAACAAAAGAAGCCTGGCAGATGTAGAAAAAGAAATTTTAGCTACAAAAGCTGAATTAGAAAATGTACATGGAACAGAAACTGAAGTTTACGCTCGTATTGTAGGATATTACAGAGCAGTAAAACACTGGAATGCTGGAAAAAGAGATGAATACGAACAGAGAAAAATGTTCACTCTGGAAGACAGTGGTATAAATTTTGAACTTTCAGATAAAGCAGAAATTACTGCAAAAATTAATGAAAGAAATTCTTTCTTACAATCTGAAAACCTCTCTCCAAAAGTTAATAATTCTTCAAAAGAAGCTGTAACTTACGAACTTTACACAAGAAAAACATGTCCTAATTGCCCCCCAGTAAAAGATTTTATGACAAATTTTGACATGGAAGGAAAAGTAATCGATGTAGACACAGAAGACGGTATGGCTCAGGCAGCTACAAACGGAGTTTGTGCATCGCCGACTGTAATTTTTTATAATGCAGATGGAATTGAAACTAACCGCTGTCATAATGTTGAAGAACTTGAAAGCGTATTTAATTTAGTTACCGAAAAAGCTTAATTTTATGCAGGAATTACCATTCGATAAACCTGTAGGAGTTCTGGTTAAAACAACTTGTGTGGATTATCCGGGGCATCTTGCAGGTTCTTTTTTTCTAAAAGGTTGCAATATCCGCTGTCCATACTGTTATAACAAAGAATTAGTTTTAGAAAACTTGTGCCCAGACAATTTAAATACAATTCAGGAAGTTTTTAATCATCTTGAAAAAAGACAAGGAATTCTAAGCGGCTTTGTTATAAGCGGAGGAGAACCACTTTTGAATCCCTACACTCCGGTAATTATAAAAAAGGCACGGGAATTAGGATATAAAATAAAAATAGATACAAACGGAACTTTACCCGGAAAATTAAAATCCTTAATTGAAGACCCTCTCTTAAAACCTGATTTTATAGCAATGGATATAAAATGCAGTCCCCAAAAATATGCCAGTATAATTTGTAATCAAAAATCACCAATGTATGGAAAAAATAACTATTTTGAAAAAGCTTTAAAAGAATGTGTTGATATATTAAAAGAATATCCGACAGAAAACCGCGAATGGAGAACAGTTTTAGTTCCTGGCCTTGTTAGTAAAGAAGACATAGAATATATATCAAATCTTTTACCAGAAGATGCAAGCTGGCAGTTTGCCCAATTTATAAATAAAAATTGCCTTGATCCAGAATACAATAAACTTACTCCCTGCACAGAAAAGGAAGCCATGGAACTAATTTCTCTAGCAAGAAAAAAAATTGCCGGAGCAGTTTTACGTTAAACCCCGGCATTTTTTTATTTAGGGTTTATTACAAATCCTAAAAACGGCCGAGTCAAGGGCTTGAACGAAGTGTCCCTTGACCGGACGTATTTGAGAAAAATTTTTTTATAGATTTTTACATAATTCTTGCAAATTCTTTTACAATTTGAGGAATTAAAGTTTCAATTCTACCATTGCAACTCATTCCGGAAGCGTTTTTATGCCCACCCCCACCAAATTTTGCAGCAACAGCAGAAACATCAACCTTATCTAATGAACGAAAACCACCAGTACAAGAAGAAACAGTTTCCTGTCGTAAAAAGACAACAGCTTCAACATCTTTTACAGAAAGTAACATCTGGTAGAGGGCATCAGAATCTCTACCTTCCTGACCATATAGTTTTGTATCTTCCATAGTCTCATAAGTAATAACAAGTTTTCCTTCCAAAAATCTTTCGGCTTTGGCAAGTAAGTTTCCGAGCAATTTTCTAGTTGAATAAGGTTTACCAGAGTTGATTCTATTATAGATTTTTCTAGGATCCACTCCATAAGATACAAGTCTTCCTGCAGCTTCAAAAACTTTTTGAGAAGAATCATTTAAAAATCTAAAAAAGCCAGTATCTGTACAAATTCCAAAAAATAAAATATCTGCTAAATCTTTATTAATTGGTCCAACAAGATTTTCGTAAAACTGTTGAATCAAAAAGGCACAGGCAGGGGCTTCTCCATCAATAAAACCTTTTGCATTTTCAGGAAAACCTGCTGTTTTATGGTGATCAATAATAAAAATATCAAGTCCTGAAAAATCTCCGTCAATATCACCTAGGCGAGGAACTTCACAACAATCTACAATTATCAGACCTGTTCTTTTTCTTTCTTCTTCATCCAAAAATTCCATAGATGGGGAAAAAAAATCTTCAAAGTCTCTAATTTCATTTCTCTTAAAAGGCCCTGCATTCAACATCTGATATTTTTTCCCAAAATGCTCAAGTATACCTTTTACACCAAAACAAGATGCAATACAGTCTCCATCAGGTTCTTTATGACCTGCAAGGAAGAAAAAATCATGGGACTCAATAAAATCTTTAAAGTTCTGTAAATCAGTTTTAGTAATTTCTTTCATATCAATCTTCCTCTATGCAAAAAAAAAGAGGGCTTTAACATGCCCTCTTTATAAACTGTATTCTATAACTATAATTCTAATTCTTCAAGAGTATCCTTGTCAGAACCTTCAATATCTTTGTGATAATCAGCAAGTCCCCAGATACTGTTTGATTTTGACATTGGAACAGAAAGTACAACTTTCATAAACTCCCCATCCTTTTTTACAACTGTAAGATAGGCATTATTTGCTGTTCTTACTGCTCTAAACTTTAATTTTCGAGGTTCGTCTGGATTTCCCCGTGCCCATTTTTTTGGAATTACTACATTACCTATACCAGTTTTATTTTTCGGATATACAACAACATAGGCTTCTTTTCCTTCAAGAACTTTAAAAACAGGAACATTTACATAAGATAAAGTAGACCATTTTGATTCGTCTTTTTCTTTTCCTTCATTATTCTGAGCAAAAAGACAAGTTGTTGAAAAAGCTGTAAGAATAGCAAATATCATCAAAAGTTTTTTCATATTATACTCCTTAAATCTCCAATTATTTTCAAATATTTATAAGATTATAATCTTATTAAAATATTTTAACAACTTATATTTTTTTCAAAAGTGTGTAACAAATAAGTATTTTAAGTTATTATTATATATAAATACACAAAAAGGATTATACATATGAAAAAACTATTATATTTTACTTTAGCAGCAGCTCTACTTTTTACTTCATGTCAATCTACAGAACAAGTACAAGAAGCTTCAGATTCATATCAAAGTGAAGAAGAGACTGATGGAGAAATCATCAAAAATCAGCAAAAAAATACAAAAAGCAATAAAAAGTTTTCACTTTTCGGAAGCGAAGAAAAATACCTATATGGTAAAAAAAGTACACTCTTTACTTTTGCAGTAACAAATCCATTAAAACAGCAGGATGCTTATGCAGTTTATAATATCAAGACTGGTGATACAGGTTTTGCCAGTAATTATATGGCTGCCTATTACCTCTTCTTTGTTGATGAGTACAATCATCAATTATTGGAAAAAGCTTACAATAATTATCTATCCGACTTTGATAAAAAACTTTTAAAGAGAGATGATAAAAAAACATACAAAGCTTATGGAAAAATTGAAGCTTCTTTGAATTGGGGATCATTAAAAAAATCTACACCAAATAATTCTAAGGGTGAATGTTATATTGGTTATGCTTTTTACAAAGGTTCACCTTATTTTTCTTTGACCTTATTCCCAATGTTTAATGAATATTCAAAAGTAACTGACTCAGCAGTAAGGGAATCAGTACAATTATGTTATTATTTTACAAAATCTCAGATGAAAGAAATTCTTGAGAACAGCGAAAAAAATAATCTTTTAAACGAAATCGGTTATGATTTTGAATATCAGGAAGAATCAGATGTTTATTAATTACTGATTAAACATGTGAATTAAAGTTACTTTTATACTAAAAATTTAAAAATCCTTCAGGAAAGTAAAAAACTGAAGGATTTTTTTTGTTTTAAAATATGGATTTTCGTTAATTTTTGTTAACCTTGTTAACAAACTTATTAATCAAGTTAATAAAAAAAAGAGACCTTTAGGTCTCTTAGATTTTTCTTTGTATAGCGACCAATGGGATTGAACCATTGACATCACGGATATGAGCCGTGTGCTCTACCAACTGAGCTAGGTCGCCGAATATTTATGTTCAAAATATAGCAATTTTATTCATTTTGGTCAATATATTTAGAAAAATATTTAAGAAAACTCTTATTTTTACCATTTTCTTGTTACTTGGCACGATACTTGCAATATGTTTTACGGATATTTAAAAATTTTAAATATTACAAAAATACAAGGAGGGTCATTTATGAATGAAAATGACTTACAAACTTATTCTCAAATCTGGAATGATGGAAAGCTCAGTAATCAAGAATTCTTAGAAAAGCTGACACTTTACATCATTCATAACAAAAATCTTTTAGGTCTTCAAAAGCATGATGAAGATTTTATGCAGGATCTGCTTTTGAAAGTATTAGAAACCGGAGAAAAATTTTTAAACTCCTACAATCCTAAGATAGGACCTTTTGAAAATTATTTTAAAGCTTATCTTTCAACTTTAATTCACTCAAAAAAGAAAGCCCTGGTAAAAAAGATAATTGAATCAAAAGTTTTTGATGAGGAAAGTATCAACAATTATTCAGAAAAAATTGAGCGTTATGAATTACTGGAACTTCCACCTGAATTTAAGCCCAAAGCACCCTACTCCTTTACTCCAATCGAAAAAACTGATTTTGATACAATTTTTAAGCTTAAACCTAATAAAAAGGACAAAAGGCTATTAGTTCTGGCTCTAAAAGCATCTTTTTATATAACTGATTTCCAGATAGAAAATTTGTGCAAATTCTACGAATTAAATCCAAAAGATTTTCTTAATTCAATTCAATATTGTAAAGCAAGTATAACTGACAAAAGCAAAAGAAGGGAAATGTTCATTGAAAGAAGAAACAAAGCTTATTGCTATCACAAAAAATATGAAAAGCAGCTTAATTTCTTAAAAGAAAAAGATTACATTCAGGAACCGGAAGGTCTTTCTATGGAATTAGAAGCAAAAAATAACAAGCATAAAGAATCCTGGACCAAACTAAATGAAAAATTCAGCAAGGGATTTTTGAGTTTGAGACCTTCAAATAAAACAGTTGCAAAAATATTAGGTTTAAGTGAAAGACAAGTTTGTTATTATTTGTATTGTTTAAAACATGACCTTTATAACAAAAATTCTTCACTAAAAGAGATTGAAGAAAATTTATCTAAGATTTTGGATGTCTGATTGTTACTATGCTTTTTTTGTTTTAATATAAAGCCATGAAAATTTACTTAGCAAGCGGAAATAAAAACAAAAAAAGAGAAATGCAGGAGTTATTACCTGAACATGAGATTTTAATTCCCTCTGAGCAGGGAATTGAATTTAATCCCAAAGAAACAGGATTAACCTTTTATGAAAACAGTTTAATAAAAGCAAAATATCTTTACGATATTGTACATTGTCCTGTAATAGCAGACGATTCCGGCATATGTGTTGATGCCCTCTCAGGAGCCCCTGGGATTTATTCTTCACGTTATGCCGGACCAGAATTTATGAAAGGTAAAGCAGACGGAAGCAAAATCCCTCAGGAAGAGCAAAATAAATTTTTAATTCAGCAGTTAAATGAGGCACTAAATAATGATAAAAAAGCAGCAGCCCCATATTTAAACGGTCCCCGCTCATGTCATTACACCTGTGCTATGGTTTTATACCTTGGACAAGACCGATTATATGTTGCTCAGGAAACTTTTGAAGGAACTTTAATCGAAAATATTGAAGAATCCAGAGGTAATGGTGGCTTTGGTTACGACCCTATTGTTTATCTCCCTGAATATAAAAAAACTGTTGCAGAAATAAGTGCTGATGAAAAAAATGCAATTTCTCACAGAGGGAAAGCTGTAAGAGCTTTACAGACATTAATTAGCCAGAAATTCTAGTTTTTTGAAAATTAAACATAAAATTGATTTTACAAAAAAATTGTTTAATTATG
>CAMGTC010000023.1 GCA_946061765.1 uncultured Treponema sp. | reverse complement strand
ATTGTCGTTCAGACGAATAGCACCACCGCCGGCTGTACCTTTGTTGACATGGCAATTTTTCTGTAACTTATATGAATGATACCATAAGTTATTCTCAGCAAGTTTCTATGATTGGCGCAACAAAAGCTTATGATGGTTCTGGATTAAAGGCAAATAAATATTCTAATTTCCATCAGATTACTTTTCATATTAGTCCAATTTTTGATTTTATTTATTATGAAACAATTATTCTTGGAAAGCGATTTGATCCCATTTATTTAAGCCCTGTACTTTATATGGCTGCCCAGGGAATAGGAGGTTATGATGATAATCTTCAGATGGGAATGGCAATTAAATTAAAGCCTGTAAATAATTTTCAGTTCGCATTTGATATTTTTGCAGATGATTTAGATTTTAATAAACTTGTAAAATTTAATTTTCAAGGCCGACATCGCTTTGCAATAAAAAGTGGAATTTCTTATACTCCAGCTAATTTTTTCTTTTCAAAAATTGATTTGGATTATACTTTAATCACACCTTATACATATTCTCACTACCAGGGAAATGACGAAGATGATTTAATTGATACAGGAATTTACAATTATCAGGATGGAACTAATTTTGGAAAGCATATAGGAACAATTTATGATCCTAATTCCGATGTTATAAGTCTTACTTTTGATTTTAATCCACTTCCAGGATTTTATATTCAGTTTATTAATTCTTTTGTTCGTCATGGAAATGTCTGCGAAAATTATAGCGATAGTGAAATTTTACAATTATTACAAGCAGAGTATGGACAATATGCAACAGATGGTTCAATCTTTACTCATCAAATTTATAGCGGAAAACAAAATGTAATTCAAACTGCTCAAGATTATCTTAATTTCTTGAATCAAAATCACTTAATGTATCTTGTAAAATCTCAAATAAAATTAACTTATAACCTGCCAAATCTCTGGAAAACATTTTCTATTGCCTTTAATGCTGATTACAAATTTGTTTATGTTCATAATTATGGTATTTCAAATAATCTTTATCCGGGGGGAGAAATTGTTTATAATTCACAAAGTTCTACTTATGTTTGGAATAAAAAGTCATATTCTAAAGAAGAACTTGAAGAAAATAAGGAAGTTATAGCTGATTATTATAAAGAAAAATGGATTAATAATCTTACTAACATTATTGAAAATTATTTTTCTTTAGGAATTACACTTAAGTTTTAAAAAAATAGGGAGAAAACATCACTTTCTTCATTGAAAAGAGTGAGTTTTCTTCCATAGCGGCTTTAATCATTCTAGCAAGAAGATTTGTTTGCTCTGCAATAAAGCAGGAAAATGTTTATTCGTAAAACTAAATAAATCTTTTATCTTTAATTAATTTTTCTAAACTCTTAGTCCATAAAGGAGTTTTAATTTTGAATTCTTTGCAAATTTTTGAATTGTTCAAAGAAGAGTTATTTAAAAAACTCTTGTATTCTTCTAAATCATTCTTTGAATATGGATTGATATTACATACATTTTTAGTTTTGCCATGTTTGATTAAAAGACGATTAACTTCTTTTGCAAACTCATAAAGTGAAACTGAATTTTCATCTGCAAAATTATAAATTCCATATGAAGGTGCTGAATTTTTACCAAAAAAAGCTTTAGCACTAATAGATTTCTTAATCAAATCAATTATTAAAGAGGACAAATCGCAGGCATTTACAGGTGAAATATAAATATCATCTGGAATAGATAATGATGATTCATTTTTTAACTGATTTATCAATTTATAGAAATAATTATTCTGATCTAAACCATAAACAAAACTATTTCTAATAATGTAATATTGATTCATTTCTTTTTTGAGAGAAGTTTCACCATCGGCAAGAGCTTGTCCATAAATAGAAATAGGATTTTTTATTGAATCTTCTGTATATGCTTCTTTAGAATTACCATCAAAAACATCAGAATAAGAAATATTAATAACCTTTGAGCCAATTTCACGGCTTACTCGTGCAAGGTTTGTAATACCTTTGGAATTTACAGCAAATATTTTTTCCTTATTATCTTCTGAATCACTTGTAGAATAAAAACCTGCACAATTTATTATCCAGTTAATTTTTCTGAATTCATGTGGAATTTTTGAAGGAAATGAAGCCTTTGTTTCAATTTCTTTTACAAATTTTAATATTTCTTCATAATTTGTAATATCAACTTCTGTATCGGTACCTTGCCAGTATAAATCACTTTCACTAAGATTTCTGCAAATTTCCTTTCCTAATAAACCTTTACATCCTGTGACCCAAATCATTTTTCCCCTCACTTTAAATATAATTATATGAAATATTTAATTTCTATTCAATAAAATAGAAATTTTTCTCTCTTGGGTATATAATTTATTTATATGATTTCAAACAATGTTAAGCAAATAATTGAAAGTCCTTCTAATGGTGTTATCCGAAAAATGTTCGAAGAAGGCGCTCTACTTAAAAAAAAGTACGGTCCAGATAATGTTTATGATTTTAGTATTGGAAATCCTGATTTAGATCCTCCAAATAAAGTAAGCCAAGCACTAAAAAAAATTGCTGCTGATGAAAGTCATTTATGCCATGGTTATATGCCAAATCCTGGTTATCCGGAAGTTAGGGAAGCAATGGCCAAAAAAACTTCCATAGAGCAGGGGATGCAAATTGATTTTAATAATGTAGTTATGTCTGTTGGAGCTGCTGGGGCAATTAATGTTACCTTAAAAGCTCTTCTGAATCCTCAAGATCAAGTTATAATTCCTTGCCCTTATTTTGCAGAATATAATCATTATGTACATAATCACAATGGAATTGTTGTAGGTGTAAAAACTAAAGAGGATTTTGGACTTGATTGCCAGGAAATAAAAAAAGCCCTTAGCGAAAAAACTGCTGCAATTTTAATTAATTCTCCAAATAATCCTACTGGACGAATTTATGATGATACAGAAATTGATGAACTGGTAAAAATTCTAAGGGTACATGGAGAAAAAACTGGAAGATATCCTTATATCATTTTAGATGAACCATATCGTGCAATTACTTATGATGGAAAAAAAGTTGCCTCTGTTTTTCCAAAATATCCTTATTCGGTTGTAGTTACAAGTTTTGCAAAAAATTTAAGTTTACCAGGAGAAAGAATTGGTTATGTGTGTGTAAATCCTCTTAATCCTGAAGCAAAAGATTTTATTGCCGCTGCAATATTTGCAACCAGAGTTTTAGGCTTTGTTAATGCACCTGCTATTTTCCAGAAAGTTATTAAAGAAAGCTGGGATGCTGTCTGTGATTTTTCAACATACGAAAAAAGACGTAATGAAATTATGAAAGTTATGGATTATGCCGGACTTAAATATATAAAACCAGAGGGAGCTTTTTATCTTTGGGTTAAGGTACCTGATGGCTGGAATGAAGATGATATGGCTTTTACCGAGCATCTTAAGAAATTTAATATTTTATGTGCACCAGGCTCAGGATTTGCAGGTAAAGGATGGTTTAGAATTGCTTATTGTTGTTCTGAATCAACAATCTTAAATAGTAAAAAAGCTTTTAAAAAAGCTGTAGAAAGTAAATAATTTTTTTAAAAGAGGTTTATCTATATGAAAATTTTAATGATTACTTCAGAAACAGTTCCGTTCGCAAAAACTGGTGGATTAGCCGATGCTGTTTCGGCACTTGCTTTAAATCTTTCTAAACAAGGTCATGATGTTAGAATTGTAATGCCAAGATTTTATAAAATTGACAGAACTAAATTAAAACCTATTGATATACCAGTTGCTGTTGCTGCTGGTCAGGTAGAAACTTGGGTTAAATTCTACAGATCTGAATTACCAAATTCAACTGTACCGGTTTATTTTATAGATCACGAAGAATCTTACGGCCGAGATGGTATTTATGGAACTAAATCTGAACCTGACTTTCATGATAATCCATACCGATCTGCTTTACTCTGTCATGGGGCCTTCCAGTTATGCCGAATGTTAGGCTGGTATCCTGATATTATGCATGCACATGATTGGTTTTGTGCTCTTGTTCCTGTTATTTTAAAATGTCTTTGTAGAAATGGATATTTTGCTCATACAGCTTCTGTTTTTACAATTCACAACTTAGGATATCAGGGTGTTTATGGAAAAGATTCTTTCCCAGCTTTAGGATTAGACTGGGGGCTTTACTATGGTGGCGGACTTGAACATCACGGAGCAATTAATCTTTTACAGGCTGGAATTTCTTGTGCAGATATGATAACTACTGTTTCTCCAACTTATGCTTATGAAATGCAATCTGCAGAAGGAGGTTTTGGACTTGATGGACTTTTAAGAGTTCGTTCTGATGTTGTAAAAGGTGTTCTTAACGGTTGTGATTTACAAACCTGGAATCCAAAGACAGATAAATTATTACCTTTTAATTATGATGCTAAAAATCTTGCAAATAAAGCAAAATGTAAGGCAGCCCTTCAAAAGAAAATGGGGCTAGAAGTTAATCCAGATATTCCTTTAATTGGAATAATCACTAGACTTGCTGATCAAAAAGGTATTGCAGAAGTTTTTGCACCTTCTTATGGTTCAATTTATCATATGTGTAAAAATATGGCTTTACAGTTTGCCATTTTGGGTAGTGGAGAACACTGGTGCGAAAAAGAGATAAATGAACTTCAATCAAAATTGCCAAATTTAAGGGCTTATATTGGTTATGATGAATCTTTATCTCATTTAATAGAAGCAGGCTCAGATTTCTTTTTAATGCCATCAAAATATGAACCTTGTGGATTGAATCAGATGTATTCTATGTTATACGGTACATTACCAATTGTAAGAAGAACTGGTGGATTGGCAGATACTGTAGAGCAATACAATGAAGCTACTGGCGACGGTACAGGTTTCCTCTTTGATTCTTTAACTCCAAGTGCAATTTATGATACTGTTGGATGGGCTTTATATGCTTATTACAATAAAAAAGATCATATTAAAAAAATGCAGGTTAAAGGTATGACCAAAGATTTTTCTTGGGAAAAAAGTGTTGGCGGTTACCTGGATATTTACAGTCAGGCTTTAATGAGAGGCTGTGGTGTAAATACTGCTGACTGGAAATAAACTTTAATTAAAATTCATACCATTGTTCATCGTTTGTAAGATACCAATCGGCAATTATAGACGATGAATTTGGTCCACACCAGGAAATACTTCCGTCGTTATTTAAGATAACAACTCTGTTTTTATTCTGATATAGACTTTTTGGAATTGAAGCAGAGCGGTTATAACTGAATCTTTTCTTACTAATAAGGTTGTAACAATAAACTTTATTTTTTCCAATATTTGTGTATAAATTATCCTTATAAAGATATGTAAAGGCATCTGAATCTTCGTTGGAGAATTTCAAAATATTTTTAAATATTTTTGTCTTTGTATCATAAGAAAAAACATAAGTAATGCTTCCGCTTTCTTGGGAAATAAGATTCATTCCATAAATGATATCACCATCTGTAGTTAAGGCATAAGCTACCTTTCCTTTAAGACTTAATGGTACAGTTTCTTTTGTTGTCATATTTACACATAAAAGTGGAACCTGAGGATTTGAAACTGAAGATTTTGCAATATAAATATTACCATCATTTGTTAAAATAGCATCTTGAACACCTGTACCAGAATAAATTTCTTCTATTTTTTTATTTTCAAAATCAAAAATATTAACAATTGAATTACTTTCTATTTCGATAATATATTTTTTACCACTTACAAGGCATATTCTAAGATTTTGTAATGAACTTTTTGGAGTAAATAAATTAGTCTTTGTTTTTGTAGTAAAATCAACTAAAACAACAGGTTCATTTGAACTTTTTGTCCATAGAATTGCAGAATTTTCATCAAATGTTGAAATATTAGTGTGGTTACTGTCATCAATCAATTTATTTATAATTCCAGAATCGTAAGAAGAAAGATAAATTCCCTTGTTTGTAAGAAAGTAGAAATCCTCTTTTGAAGTATCAATATCAAGAATTTTTGCATAAATATCTTCTGTAATCTGAAGAATATTTTCTGTAGTTTGTGTAATTACATTTTCAGAAACATAAATTGAACCGTTTCCAGAACCAAAATAAAAATTATTAAAATCTTTTGCGGCAATATTAAGGGAAGATTGACCTCTTGGGCCTCTAAAAGTTTTTACAATTCTTGGATTGCTTACAGTTAAATCATCATTATTATTTTCCAGCATATAAATTGTGTAATTATTTTTACCATCATATTCTGAATAATATAAATTATAATCCTTTGAATTAGAAATAATTATAGGATTATGACAAGAAATTGAAGAAACTGTAGAACCTGTAAAAGCATTTATGATATAAATCTTTTCATCCTTTAATCCTGCAAGAAATTTATTTTCATTAAACATAACAGGATTTGTAAGACCTTGAATTGTATTTAATTTTCCTTTGATTTTACCAGTTGAAAGATTATAGTAAGAAATTGAACCGGCAGGTGAGTAAAAGGCAACAGTTTTTTCTGTTGAACTTGTATTAATATAGTTTACTATACTTGTATTTGTTTTTATTTTATCTACAATAGTCCATTCCCCAGTCTTAATAAAAATTGCACCGTCAACTGTAGCTGTTCCAACGATTAAATAAGTTCCTTTTGCAGAAAATGAGAGTGCAGTAATAGAATCATTAAATTTCTTTTGATAAATTCTATTTAATTTTTTCCAATCCCAAACACTAACTTTATTAACAGAACCTCCATCACTTTCGTAAACGGCCAGGAGATTTCCATCTGGAGAAACTGAAATCAATTTAATTCCAACATCAGATATCTGATAATGTTCACCCTGATTATCTGGAGTCCATCTGATTACAAAACCATCTTCTCCGCTTGTAAAAAAGGCATCTTCTCCCATTTCTGTTTTAATGTTTGTAAAAATATTTGATACTGCGGCCTGATGTGACTGTGTTGAAATATGTGATTGAGCCCATATATTTAGTGATAAAAATAAAATAGAAATTGCAAATATTGATTTTTTCATTTTAACCCCTCTATTTATGAATGAAATAAGAAAAATCTCCAACACATCCAATTATAAATAAAAAAATAATGAATGCTAATCCAATAAACTGAATGTAATATTGAATTTTTGGTTGTATTTTTCTTCGTGAAATTACTTCAATTAAAGCTAATAAAATCAAACCGCCGTCTAAAAGTGGAATTGGCAGAAGGTTCATAATGCCCAAAGAAAGAGAAATTAATCCCATAAGACTTAAGACCGATACCAGTCCATTTCTAAAATCACTTTTGAAACTTTCTTCAATTGTAGAACCAAGTAGATTTGTGACTCTTACAGGACCCGAAACTGTATTTGTAAGATTTGCACCTTTAATTAAACTTCCAATACTTTTAAAAGTTAATTTTGTATATTCAAAACATTCTTTAAATCCATGGCCTATTGCTGGAAAAAATGAATATTTTTTAGCTTCTTTTTCCAAAAGTGAATTTGTATCAGCGGCAATTCCAATTTTTCCAATTCCACTTTCTTTATCAAGTTCTGAATGTACAATGAATTCCAGTATTTCTTGATTTCTTTCTACTGTGATTTTTATATTTTCATCAGGCTTACTTGAAATTTGACTTATAATTTGAGAAAAGTCTTCAATGTCAACATTATTGATTTTGATAATTTTATCGCCTGTTTTTATTCCTGCAATTTCTGCAGCCATACAAGAATTTTCGTATAATTCATTTGCAAGAATAATCTGATTTGAATAGGAATAATATTTATATCCAATTCCTGCAATAAGTGAAAATGAAATTACTGCCAGACATAAATTAATAAAAGGACCTGCAAATCCAATTATTGCTCTTTTTACGGGTGAAACTCCATACAAAGAATCTTTTTCTGCATCTATTTGTTTTTGATTATTTTCTAAAGCTTTTTGAAAATCTTTTTCACCTTTCATTCCGCAGTAACCACCAAGAGGTATTAAAGAAATTCTAAAATCTGTGTCACCAATTTTTTTGTGTAGTAAAACAGGACCAAAGCCTACAGAAAATGATTCTACTTTTACTCCAAATATTTTAGCGGCTAAAAAATGGCCAAATTCATGAAAAACAATTAAAAATACAAGACCAATTAAGCCATAGAGCCATTTCATATAAGCTCCTTTGCGTAATTTCTTGCCTGTGTATCAATTTCAAAAACTTCATCAAAGTTTTCAGGTAGATTTTTCCAATCTTTTTCCAAAACTTTTTTTACAATTTCTGCAATTTGTAAATATGAAATTTGTTTATTCAAAAAAGCATTAACCGCAACTTCGTTTGCAGCATTAAAAACTATAGTGTGAGCATTTCCATTTTTTGCAGCTTCGTAAGCATATTTTAATAAAGGAAAATCATCAAATCTTGGCTTAAAAAAAGTTAATTCTTTGTCAAATAAATCAAATTTTTTGAGATAATTATATTTATTTTCAGGCCAGTAAAGAGCATTTATTATCGGATGTTTCATGTCCGGTTCGGAAAGTTGTGCATATAACATTCCATCTTTACTTCTTATCAGAGAATGAACGATACTCTGTGGATGAACAATTACCTGAATATTATTTATATCAGTATCAAAAAGATACATTGCTTCAATTACTTCAAGACCTTTATTCGCCAAAGTAGAGGAGTCCACAGTAATTTTCTTACCCATTTTCCAGGTTGGATGATTTAATGCTTTTTCAACAGTAATATTTTTTAATTCATCCTTGCTGTAATTTCTAAAAGGTCCTCCACTTGCTGTAATGATAATTTTATCAAGTTTATCTTTTCCCAACTGATTAATTAAACAGAAAATTGCAGAATGTTCAGAATCAACAGGTAAAATTTTAGCATTATGATTTTTTGCACATTCTTTAATTAACGGACCTGCCATTACTACAGTTTCTTTATTAGCTAAAGCAAGATCAATTCCATTTTCCAGGACAATTTTTGAAGGTAAAAGTCCAGAAGCTCCAGCAATTCCATTAATAACAATATCCGGTTTTGTTTTATCTAAAAAATCTTGAAAATCATTCTGACTTTTTAATTTTGAAGTTAATAACGTAGGACAGTGAAATTTAAGACCTAATTCTTCAAGTTTTTTTTCAGACGTATGAGCCTGTAAGCCACACAGAGAAAATTCTTTTTCTTTTTCTATGATTTCAAGACTATTAGTTCCAATTGAACCAGTGCAACCTAAAACTAAAACTTTTTTCATCTTATTATGATATTCCAAAAAGAAAATAAAGTCCCGCATAATAAACGGGAGCTGCAATGATTATTGAATCAATTGAATCTAATAATCCACCACGTCCTGGAATTAATGTGCCACTGTCTTTACTTTCCAAAGATCTTTTTATAACAGATTCTATTAAATCTCCGATTATTCCCGCAATAGAAGTGATAAATCCTAAAATAAAAATTCTCCAGTAAGAATAGAAAACAACATCATTAAAGAAATATTTGAACAAAACTCCACAAGCGATTGAACCTAAAATTCCGCCAATAAAACCTACAATACTTTTGTTAGGACTTGCAGGAATATAACCTCTATTATTTTTACCAAATAAAATTCCAAATAACCATGCAAAAGAATCACACATAAAAACAAGGATTAAGAAAAGCGCAATCCAATATCTTGAGTTATCAAGAATAGTCATTCTCGAAATAAAAGTTAATATAAATCCACAGTAAAAAATTATAAATAGTGAATTAGTAATCTTTATAACTGAATCTGTAAAATCTTTACTTAAAATTGAAATTACCATTAATATAATTGCTTCCAAAACATATACCCATAAAGTTAATTCCATTGGTAGACCAAATAAAATGAAAAAATAAGCACAATAGGGTTGTAAAGCAGAGCCTATTAAAATAAATGGTTTAGGAAATAATTTACTTTTCTTTATAAGCATGTTGTAAAATTCATTTGCACTTAAAACCGAAGCAGCAGAAATTACTAACTGTAATGGCAAATGATTTAAAAATTTTACATATACTATTGCCATAACAATTGGAAGGCCAATAAAAAATACTAATAGTCTTTTTGCTACTTTTGACATTTTTAAACTCCTTACTTTTCAGCCCCAAATCTTCTGTGTCTATTTTGAAATTCCTGAATATGTGAATAAAATTCTTCTTCGGTATAATCAGGCCAAAGTGTATCGCAGAAAATTTGTTCAGCGTACGAAAGATGCCAGAGAAGATAATTACTTAAACGTAATTCACCTCCGGTTCTAATCATTAAGTCAACATCAGGACTTTCTGGCATATCTAAAAAAGATGAAAAGTTATTTTCATTTATTTCTTTTTCAGAAATATTTTGATTTATGATTTTTTTTATACCTCGAATAATTTCATCTCTTCCACCATAGTTAATGGCCATGTTGAGATTCATTTTATCGAAGTCTTTAGTCTCGTTAAGAGCTTCCTTTATATCATTTTGAATTTTTTTTGGAAGTGCTTCCAGGTCTCCTAAATGATGGAGTTTTATTCCGTTTTCCTGGTAAAATTTAATTTCTTTAGTTAAATGAGCATCAATCAGATTCATCAAAAATCCGACTTCATCTTGAGTTCGTTTCCAGTTTTCGGTTGAAAAAATATATAGTGTTAGATTTTTAATCCCCAAATCAACAGCAGCCTTTACAATTCTCTTTGCAACTTTTACACCTTGATTGTGACCTGACGTACGTGGGAGATTTTTATTCTTTGCCCATCTTCCGTTTCCGTCCATAATAATTGCAACATGCTCAGGAAGATGGTTTTTATCGATATTAGACATTATCAAACATATTCCTAATTCTGTAAGATATCCTTTTCTTTTGAATCGTAAATCTTATTAATTTCGTCAATATATTTGTCTGTTAATTTTTGTAATTTATCAGTTTCTGATTTTAATTCGTCTTCTGTGATTTCACCAGCTTTCTGCTGTTTTTTAAGTTCATCATTTCCATCACGACGAATGTTACGAATTGAAGTTCTTGAATTTTCGGCTACAGTTTTAGCCTGTTTTACTAAATCCTTACGTCTTTCGGCAGTAAGGGCAGGAATCTGAATTCTAATTACCTTTCCATCATTAGAAGGATTAAATCCTAAATCTGCAACCTGAATTGCTTTTTCAATTTCTGTAATAAGTGATTTGTCAAATGGAGTTATAATGACAGATCTTGCTTCAGGAATAGCAATTGTTGCAACCTGATTTAATGGTGATTTACTTCCATAATAGTCAACACGAACTTTATCAAAAATTGAAGCACTTGCGCGACCAGTTCTGATTGAATTGAATGAATCTTTTAATGAATTAATAGTTTTTTCCATACGAGCTTCGCATGTTTCTGCCATAATTAATCTCCTAATTAATAATTTTCTTAAAATTTATAATAGCGAAAGTAATAAATACCTTCGCTATTATTTTACTCCAGATTTATAAAACTGGAAATAAATTATTTTCCAAGAATGAAAAGTTTGGCTGTTTCAAATTTAAGATTTGCACCAACTTCTTTTCCAATTTCTGCCAATTTAGCAGTAACTGTTTTCTTGTCGTCCTTAACGAACATCTGATCTTCAAAACAGATTTCTGCAAGGTGTTTATTAATTTTACCCTGTAAGATACCTTCTTTAACATTTTCAGCTTTAGAAGCCATCTTGTCGTCCTGATCCATCTGTGCTTTGAAAATTTCTTTCTGTTCATCAATATAAGACTGAGGAACATCATTCTTAGACAAATAAGCAGGAGTGAAAGCTGCAATGTGTAAACAAGAATCATAAGTAAAGTTCTTTACAACTTCTGAATCTGAACCGCTAACAATTACAACTGCACCTGTTTTTTTATCAGAGTGAACATAGAATGAACCTACTGCATTAGCTGGAATTTCAAAAACTTCAACTTTTGCAACTTTCATGTTTTCACGAATAGAAATTTTAAGTGGTTCAAGAATACTTTCGTGTTCTGCTTCAACTTTTGTGTAACCTTTTTCGAATGTTACATCAAGAAGTTTTTCACCAACTGCAATAAAATCAGAGTTGTTAGCAACAAAGTCTGTTTCACAAGTAAGTTCAACAACGGCGATTTTATTTCCATTCTGACGGATAAAAAGTCTACCTTCAGTTGTGGCTCTTTCTGAACGTTTAGCCATAGCTGCAAGACCTTTTTCTTTAAGATATTTTTCTGCTTCTGCAATATCACCGTTACATTCTGTAAGGGCTTTTTTGCATTCCATCATACCAGCACCAGTTCTTTCACGAAGTGCTTTTACATCAGCTGCTGTGATTGCCATATATTAGTCCTTATAAATTTTATCTTCATCAACGAGGCTGTCTTCTTTATCAGCTTCGATGTCTTCTTCTTTCTGTTCTGTTGGCTGATAGTTAGAATAATCAACGATTTCTTCATCTTCATTCTTAACTGCAGCGTCAGTTGTTACTTCATCTTCATCATTAAGATTTTCAAGAATCTTAAGTCCAGCTTCATTGTCAGAATCAATAACTGCATTTGCAATAATTGATGTGAACAAAGAAATAGCACGAATTGCATCATCATTTCCTGGAATAGGGAAGTCAATACCTTCTGGGTTACAGTTTGTATCAACTACAGCAATGATTGGAATACCCATTCTGCGAGCTTCTGCAACAGCAATCTGTTCTTTGTGTGTATCGATAATGAAAACAGCTCCTGGAAGTTCTTTCATTTCTTTGATACCACCAAGGTTCTTTTCAAGTTTAGCCTTTTCCTTCTGGAGAGCTGAAACTTCTTTCTTTGTAAGATTGTCAAATGTGCCGTCAATTTCCATCTTTTCGATTTTCTTGAGGCGCTGAAGTGATTTTTTGATTGTAGAGAAGTTTGTAAGCATACCACCTAACCAGCGGTTGTTTACATAGAACATACCACAGCGTTCTGCTTCTTTCTGAACTGCCTGCTGTGCCTGTTTTTTTGTTCCTACGAAGAGGATTGATTTGCCAGATGCAGTAACTTTTCTTACTTCATCATAGCCGTCTTTAATTGCAGCAATTGTTTTCTGCAAATCGATAATGTGGATACCATTGCGTTCTGCGAAGATATACTTCTTCATACGTGGATCCCAACGTTTTACCTGATGTCCGAAGTGAACTCCAGATTCCAACAGGTTTTTCATTGTTACTACTGCCATGAGTAACGCTCCTTCACGGGGACTTTTGATAATTAAGAATCTTCTGATTTCATAAGTTTTTTATCTAAAGAAAAAATATGTAATCAAATGAAACTTTCGTCCCACCAAACTCTATTTCTCGTGTTTTAAAAATTAAAACCGGAATGTCCAGCTCTACGAGCCGTTGTGATATAAAAACTATTCTAATAATGAATAATTTTGTTCTTTTAATATATCGTAAAGCTCAGAAATAGGCAAGCCAACGACACATGAATAGGATCCTTCTATACTTTTTACAAAGCATGAGGCCATCCCCTGAATTCTATAACCACCAGCAGCGCCGTGCCATTCTCCAGTTTCTACATACCATTGAATTTCTTCATCAGACATAGGTGAGAAGGTTACTTTTGTTTTATTGATTTTTGAACTTGTTTGCTTTGTTTTTCCGTTATAAAGAACTATTGCAGTCTCTACTGTATGAGTACGTCCCTGTAATTTCTTTAAAATTTCAAAAGCCTGTTCTTGACTTTGAGGTTTTCCAATTACTTCATCATCTAAGAAAATTAAAGTATCAGCACCTAAAATCCAGGGAATTTCTTGTTCTGATGGTAAAAAATGAATGATTGCAGAAACTTTTTCTCTTGCAAATAATTCAGGGATTTGTTCTTTATCTATTACATTAGAAAGAGTTTCATCTATATTGGGAATAATTACTCTAAAAGGTATTCTTAATGATTTTAAAATTTCCTGTCTTCTAGGAGAAGATGAAGCTAAAATAATTGGTTCCATTTTTTTCCCACCTTTTTTATTTAGATATAAAAAAAGCTGCCTAAAAAAGACAGCTTTTTGTAAGTTTTTATTTAATGTTTATTGGCCATCTACAGTTTCAACTTTATCTTCATTTTTTGAATTCTTTGATTTTTTATTATCTTCTGAATTACTATTAGCAGACATAGTTTTTAACAATTTGTAAGCTCTCTGTCTTACCTGTGTTACATAATGGTAATCTGTAGAGATTCTAGAACATGTATCAATGATGATCTTTTTATTTTCTGTAGATGAAGAAAGTTTTTCTAAAGCTTCCAAAACTTCCATTGCTAAAGAAGATGTTGGATTTAATATCTGATTTCTTCTGTTTGCAAAAGAAATTGCTTCTACAACTTCATCATTATTATTAATACCTATATTTCCAAGTGATTTAACTGCAGCTGCGATTACCATTGGTTCTGCATCAGCTACTGCAATCTGTACAAGCATATTTTTTGAATGTTCAGTTTTAACATTTCCCATTAATAAACATGCTTCACGGCGGATATCAGGAAAATTATTTGTCAAACGACCTTTTTCGCGAGTCTGGTTATTAATACCTTCACCAGCAAGTCTATCCAAGCCTGCAATAACAGCGTCGGAATTATTTCCGTCTGATAAAGCATTTCTTAAATACTCTAATGCTACTAATTTATTTTCATAATCATCTGATTCAGCTAAAGTTGAAATGATTTCTCCATCGATATCATTTAAGTATTCATTTTCAACAGAAGTCTCTTCTTCTGCAAAAACGAAGCTTGAACAAGAAATCATAAAAGTTGCAAGTAAAACTTTTTTCAAAACCTTCATTTATAAATTCTCCTTAGTAGGGTAAACCCAATCCTAAATAAGTATCGGATAAATTATTATAAAATATGATTGTTAAAAAATCAATTATATTCTATTTATAAAGAATACCTTATAAAGAATACTTTCATTTTTATAATTCAGGAATACTTACCAGCCAGTTTCCATCAATTTTTACAAAATTATAATAAACTACTATTGAACCATCATCTTTTACCATAACGGCTTTTACTCTTGTTTTTGATTCATATCTGATTTCATCTACTCTTGCTATTTTTCTTGCAGGAACAAAAACATATCGGAAATAATCACCAATTCCATATAACTGTCTTGTTTTATCAGGAAGTTTTTTCTGAGCTTTTCTAATATTCTGAGGTGTTGAATAATATTTAATTGATGCAGGATCAATATATTCTAACCAGGCATCAACATCACCTTCTGCCATAATTTCAGAAAGTTTAGAAATAATTTGAAGAATTGTAGCTTTATCTTCTTCAAATTCCTGACGTGTAACCTTTTCTTCGGACAGAGCATTTGTTGAACGTAAATATTCCTGATTTTCTTCGCCATCATCTTCAATTACTTCGTCGATGATTTCTACTTCATCAGCTTCCTCAATTTCTTCAATTATCTCCGGTTCTTCGACTGCTGCTTCTGCTGGAGTTTCTACTATTTCTTGGGAAATTTCTTCAGAAGGACTTTCAGTTACTTCTTCTATCTTTGTAGATTTACAGGCAAAGAAAACAAAAATTAATGAGCTTAATAAAAATAAAAAATAAATCCTTTTCATAGGGTAAAATATAACCTTATTGCTTGTTTTGGTCAAATAATATAAAATTTATAATTATGGTTAAGGCTGTATTTGCGGGATCTTTTGATCCGCCAACAAATGGACATTTAGATATAATTAACAGAACTTACAAAATTTTTGATCAGATTGATGTTGTTGTTTCTGTTAATCCACAGAAAAAGTATTTATTTACCGAAGAAGAAAGGGTAAATATGATGCAGGAACTGTTGAAACCATACAAAAATGTTCAGGTTCATGCATGTCAGGAATTAATTGTAAATTATGCAAAAAAGGTTGGAGCAAAAGTTTTGATAAGAGGAATAAGATCTGCAATTGATTTTTCCTATGAATTCGAGCTTGCTCATATGAATCAAACTTTGAATCCACAGATTGAAACTTTTTTTGTACCTACTAAAGAAAAATTTGCAATTGTAAAATCAAGTTCTATCAAAGAATTAGCAATGTTTGGTGGTGATATTAGCCGTATGGTTCCAAAAATTGTTGAAGAAAATTTAATGCGAAAATACAAAAAGTAAATTTCTTGTTTGACATTATTTTAATTTTTGTTTATTAAGGCATTGACACTCTATCAGATTATCAGATATATTTATATGAGTTTTATTTTGATAAATTTTAAGTGAGGTTATATAAATGGCAGTTCCTAGATCGAAAACATCAAAGGCCGTTACTAAAAGACGACAGACAATCAATATGAAATTGAAGGCTCCTCAGTTGGTTGAATGCAATAACTGTGGAAATCTTGTACAGTCACATCATGTTTGCCCAAAATGCGGTTTTTATCGTGGTCGTCAGGTAATTACACCTGAAACACGTGGTTAATTAAGAACATAATTCTTAGGAGAAAAAAATGGACGAATTATTTGATAAAATTCAGAAGATGATTGCTGATAAATTGGAGATTGATCCAAGCAAAATCACAATGGACTCTTCATTCAGAAATGATTTGGGAGCTGACAGTCTTGATACTTACGAATTAGTTTACGCTATTGAAGAAGAATTAGGAATTAGCATTCCAGACGAAAAAGCAAATGAATTTGAAACAGTTCGCGATGCTTATGAGTTCATTAAATCTGTACAGAAATAATTGCATTTGAACTTTTAGAATAAAAAGCACAAGTTATAACTTGTGCTTTTTTTTACACTAATTAATATAATCATATGAAATCATTGCAGAAAGATAATAAGATTAAAATAGATAATTCTCTTCGTAAAAAAGATTTAATGGCTTTTTGTAAAAGGGTAGACATAAAATTTCAAAATCTAGTACTTTTAGAACAGGCTTTTCATCACAGAAGTTCAGTAAATGAAGGTAAAGCTGCTAAAAATAATGAAAGACTTGAATTTCTTGGCGATTCTGTTTTAGGAATGGTTACAGCAGCCTATCTTTATAAAAACTTAGAAAATCCTGAAGGTGATTTAGCAAAAATAAAATCGGCAGTGGTTTCAGAAAAAGCTCTTGCTCCTGTTGCTTTGAATTTTGGAATTAATAAACTTTTAATTATGGGCCACGGAGAAGAAAAATCAGGAGGAAGACAAAAGCCTGCAATTTTAGCCGATTGTATGGAAGCTATAATTGGTGCTTATTATCTTGATTCAGGTTATAAATCTGCAGAAAAATTTGTTCTTTCTTTTATTATTCCGGCAATAAATGAAGTTCTGGAAGATGGATTAAAAGATTTTAAAACATTATTACAGGAAAAATTTCAAAAAATCAGTAAAAAATGTCCTGTTTATGAATTAATTGAAAAAACTGGTCCAGATCATGATCAAACTTTTGTAATAAATGTTCATTTAGGCGATAAAATATTTGGCCCTGCAAAAGGAAAAAATAAAAGAGAAGCAGAAATGCTGGCTGCCAAAATGGCTTTAGATAATTTTGATTTTCAATAAAATTCTTCAAAAAGCAATTATAATCTGTTATA
>CAMGTC010000022.1 GCA_946061765.1 uncultured Treponema sp. | reverse complement strand
AAAAGAGTGTTTTTGAACCACGCCCCGTTCCTTCGCACCAACATTACGGAAAAGCATTTATAATGCGGAAGCCCTGTATGGGTACTGAGTTTTTTAATGCAGGTCTTACCGGTGGAATGAATGTAAAAATTGGACAAGTTTTACGGCCATATATTTTACTTGGAGCTGATTATTGTACTAATTACAGTGGAGTTGCAAAAGCAGGACTTGGCTGTGACTTTATTCTTGCAAGGGTAATATGTTTGAATGTAAATTACAGCTACAATTGTAATGTAGATTTGATGCAGTATTTAAATAAAGATGCCAGAATGGAAAAAATATCTTCTGGCCAGGATTTAGAACTTCCACTTTCCTTCCTGCACAGTTTTTCACCTGGAATTGGTTTTGCCTGGTAAAGTGCTTGTTTGATTTTAAGGCAAAGCTTGATTTTAAGGCGAATAATTATTATTTCAGGCCTTTTCCATATTTACGGGGTAGGCCTTATTTTTAATTTCTTCTAAATTTACGGAGAATTACCATAACAATCTGGTCTTTAGTTATAATTAATTGTCCGGCTCCAATAATAAAGAAGAGAATTGCAGATAAGATTACCGGTATTCCCTGAGAGATCAATCTTCCGTAATCAGCAAAAGCGTCTACTATAAAATTTCTAAAAAAGTAAGTTGGAATTGAAGCAATAACAGAAAAAATTAAAATCTTAATTATGTAGATAAAAGATTCTTTTAAGATTTTTTTTACATCAAAAGAATTCATTTTTTTCATAAAAATAATCAAAAAGAGGGTGTTTACTCCGCTTGCAAGGCTCAAAGCAAGAGCAATTCCATTTCCGCTCATAGGGCCAACTAAAATCATAACAAGTAAGATATTGGAAAGAAAACTTAAGATTCCGGCCAGAGTTGGAAGTTTAGAATTTTCCTGGGCATAGAAGGCTGGAGCGATAATTCTGTTTACGGCTATAAAAAATAAACCTGCTATATGAAATCTAAAAGCGCCTAAAGTTAATTTTACAGACTGGACATCAAATTTTTTGTTCATATAAACTAGTGAAATCAATTCTTTTCCGCAAATAAGCGAATAGAAGGTTACAGGAATTGTAATTACAATAATAATTCTAATCGCCTGAACCAGCATTTTATTAAAGTCTTCCCATTTTTTTTGAGCGGCAAGACCACTCAAATCAGGCAAAATGACAGTACCAATAGAAACTGCAAATATCCCTAATATTAATTCCTGAAGTCTAAGACTGTAAGAAAGACTAGAAACTATTCCTTCCCCAGCACGGCTTGCCATTGAAGTTGAAACTAAATCATTTAACTGGTAGGCAGCCATTCCAACAATTGTAGGACCAATCAGGGCAATTACTTTTTTAGTTCCTGGATTTGTAAAAGTCTTTTTTAGAGAGGTAAAACAAACTTTCCATCCAGTTTTTCTTAAAAATGGAAATTGGAAGAGGGCCTGAATACATCCGCCGGCTATTGTTCCGTAGGCCATGGCTCTTGCGGGATTTTCTGTGTGAGGTGCCAATAAGTAAGTTCCTAAAACAACAGCTCCGTTAAAAAGAACTGGAGTAAAGCCTGATGGTGCAAAAATCTTACAGCCATTTAAAATCCCCTGAAAAAGTGCCGCAATGGAAATCACAATCAAATATGGGAACATAATTCTTGTTAAAATTGTTATTTCACTTTTATTAAGGGAAAAATTTTGTAAAAGTTGATTGTAATCTAATTCTGATGGAATAAATGGTGCTTTGATAAATGGAATGTGTTGAGAAAGCCAGATTCTAGCCTGGACAGTCCAGCCGATATTATTTGGATCAACCGGTTTTTTACAAAAAATCATGGAAATCAAAGGGGCTGCAATAATACAAATTAAAACTACACAAGTTGTAAGAAAAGTTACCAGGGTAAAAGTGGCATTTAAAAAGTCCTGAGTTTCTTTCTTAGCTTCTGCTGAGTCACCTTTTGAAGTGTAAGATTTAAATGTAGGAATAAAAGCTACCGAAACTGCGTTTTCTGCAAAGAGACGGCGGAATAAATTTGGAAGCATAAAGGCTGTAGAAAAGGCATCGGCGTACATTCCTGTACCCAGGAAAGAAGCTTTTGTCATTTCTCTGATTAAGCCCATTATTCTTGAAGCAAAAGTCATTAGCGAAAGTACAAATCCAGATTTTACCAGCGATTTTTTACTTTTTTCATTTTCTGTAGCCATAAAAAACTCCAATTTTCCACTTATTATAGGCATCAGGGCAAACGCATTATAAACAAATATCTGATTTTTTGGCTCCCAGTCACGGTTGCGTGATTCAAAACCGCGCAATAATGCGCTACACGCTTTTTGTGGTATAGAAACTATTGAACTGCCGCTTTGCAGCAGCCACAAAAAGAGTGTTTTTGAACCACGCCCCGTTCCTTCGCGCCAACATTACGGAAAAGCGTTTATAATGCGTTTGCCCTGTTTTAAGCATTATAAAACATTGAGAATTTTTAATAAATGATTTATCATATAAAAGATGGGAGTGTGGTTAAATTGCTAAAACGTTTTGCCTTAATAAAAAAAGTTGGAAAAACAAAAATAATACCCCTTGGTCTCAAAATACTTTTAATCGCCATATTTTTAATTTTGCTGTCAAACTTTGCAACAAATTTTATTTCTTTGCAGTTGTCTCAGCGTCAGATTATTAATCTTTCAAATACAATCATGGTGGCTCAATTAAAAGAGTTGTATACAAATTCGTCTAACCAATATCAAATCTACACTTATTCAAACGACCGTAACGAAGCATTTAAAGTTATGAAGGAGGTTGCCGCTTCTGGTTTTGAAAATCCCCACAGTATTGCCATGGGATTTGATACAAGCGGAAAAATTTCAATTTTAAGTTCTAATAGCCAGAAAATGGCTATTTCAAATTTTAGTGATAAAGAAGCTTTGTCAGAGTTAAATGCAAAATATAAAGAAGGAATTAGAGAAGGTTCACTTTCCTTTAATCTTTTGGACGGAGAATATTTTGGCATTTATAAATGGCAGCCAGACTGGAATATGTATCTTGTAAGGGCCGAAAAACGTTCAGATATCTCGGCAAATACAAGAAGAGTCTTTTCATTTACAAGTATTATTATTCTTTGTCTTACAGTTTTGTTTGTAATCATTGGTTATATCATTATTAATAAAGAATTTGCCCAGCTTCATGCATTTACACAAGATTTGTTTGATATGCAGAAGAAAAAGCAGCTTGGCCTTATAGATATATCAAAAGCTTCAAATGATGATATCACTTATATGGCGGCTTCTTTTAATTCTCTGTCGTCTTCGGTTAATAATCTTTTACATACATTCCAGAAATTTGTATCAAAAGACGTTGTTGCAAAAGCTTATTCAGAGCAGGAAGTTCTTCTTGAGGGAACTCAGCAGGAACTTACAATGCTTTTTTCTGATATCAAAAGTTTTACTTACCGTACAGAAACTTTGGGTAACGATATTATTGATGTATTAAACGTTCATTACAATAAAGTAATCAACAAAGTTCATGTAAATAACGGAGTTATAGGTTCTATTATTGGAGATGCAATTCTTGCAGTTTACGGAACTTTAGGTTCACAAAATCCTAAATCTCTGGATGCTGTTATTTCAGCCTGGGATATTACCCGCGTTACAGCAAATCTTAGAGCAGCTATGATAGAAAAACGTGCAGAAATCGAAAAAACAAGAAATCTAACAGAATCAGAAGAAAAAATATTTAAGGCTGTTTTACTTGATGTTGGTGTTGGAATTGATGGTGGAAATGTTTTCTACGGAAATATCGGTTCAAATGAACATATGGCCAATACTGTAATTGGAGATAATGTAAACTCCGCTTCAAGACTTGAAGGTCTTACTCGTATTTATCATTTACCAGTAATTGTTTCTGGATACATTAAAGATGAAGTTGAAAAAGTAAGTCAAAGATATAGATTCTTCGAAATAGATACAGTTCAAGTTAAGGGAAAAACAGAAGGTAAAAAAATTTACTTCCCATTTGATTGTCAGGAAATGGATAATGATTTACTGACAAAATATGAATTATTTGAGGAAGGTCTTACTTTATATTATCAGGGAGAGTGGAAGAAGGCTGTTAAAATTTTTAAATCTTGTGAACTTGATGTTACAGAAGTCTTCCTTGAAAGAATTGGTACTCAGGATGCACCTGAAGACTGGAGGGGTATATGGACAATGACAACCAAATAGCACCAAAAAAACTCTCTAAAAATGAAGACTCCCGTCATAAAGAAGTTCTCTTATTTTTAAATGATGAATTACAAACTCTAAAAGAAGATAATGGTATTCAATCCTATAATCTAGAAGAAGAATATTCAAAAACAAAAGTAAATCACAATTGGTTTCCACTTATTGTACTTGTAATTTCCTGTCTGGCAGTTATAGCAATTGCTCTGACAATGAATAAGATTATTCAGGTTCAAAATCAAAAAATTACAGTAAATCTTTCAAGTTTTGATGATTTAAATCTTAAGGGCCTTTTAGATTCTGTTGCTAAAGCTCAGCAAAATTATGATGCAGCTCTTAAAAATAAACTTCAGCTTGAATCAGAAATGGAAGCGGCAATAAAAAGTCTGGAAGCCGAAAAAGATAATAAGGTTTTCCTTTTGGATTCATTAAAATTAAGTACAAAAGAGTACGAAAGACGTCGCGCAGAAATAATTAAAGATTTTACATTAAAATCAAAAGCAATTCATGATGAATACGATAAACAGATAATTCTTGCCGAAAAAGAAGCAGAAACTTTTAAAAAAGATCTGGACCAGTTTGACTCTGTAAAAATTCAGTCTGCTAAAGAACAGGAAAAAGCAATCAATAGTGAACGCCAGTTATACGAAATGGAACGTATGGATTTAACTAATCATTACGAAGCCCGTATTTCTGAATTGGAAAAAGAAATAGAAGATATGCGTTCTCTAAATAATAAAAATATGAGGGCATATATTTCTGAATTAACTAAAAAATATGAAGCAGAAATTGCAGCCTTGGATCCGGTTCTTAAAGATACAAAAGCCAGTGAAATTCTTACTTCCACAAATCTGCCTTTACAGGAAGTAGAAGAAAATGAAAAAACAAAGGGAGAAAATCTTTCTGCCCTGATGCAAGATAATCATTTTGATGCAAATACTTTTATTAATTCAAATTCAATCACCGATGAAAGAGTTGTAACCGCTCTAAATGAATATCAGAATTTTTATAATGATTATAGTTACCTTGATACCTCATTGCTTGATTTACCTCATAAAAATTCAATTCCTGAATATGTAAGTGCTTCAAGGATTTTAGTAAACGAAATGGGTAATGCACTTGCACAATCGGCAGCTAACATGTCTAGAGAAAATCAGGAACTTAATAAAAAAATAGAAAAGCTTTCAGAAGAAGTAAACACACAAAAAAGACTTTTGCAGAAAGAAAAAAATAATCTTCTGTCCGAAAAAGAAAAACACAAAGAAGAAATAACAATATTAACAAATAATTATGAAAATATACTTACATCAGCTTTAGAAGGTGCCAAAACAAAAGCAGTTATTTTATCCGTTGATTCTGCCGATAATTTAATAATTAAAGTGTATGTTGCACAACCTGTAAGAGATAATGTTACAGCCGAAGGCGTAGATGCTGAGATTAAAGTTGGACGTAGCTCAATAAAAGGTTTGCTAAAAAGAAATGCTGATAACGATTTCATTTTTGAGCCAGGATTGGACCGATTCGGAAAAGCTTATCAAATTGATCCAACATTAATTGTTGTAGGAAGTGCAGTCAAAACACATCTTTAAAAAATAATCTTAAGGATGGTTTTTTCATGGAAGTCGAAGAGTTTTACCATAGCATTGAACCTATGTTGAGGCAAAAACATGACTGGTTCAATAATGAAAAATTACAAGAAGTTTTAAGTGAATATCGTATATTACATGCATGTATTCATAATCTAAATGAATTACTTATAAAAAAATCTTTAATACATGCAGATCCTTACCGACTGGATAAAAGAATTTCCGATATTGTTATTCCTGATACTTCCCCATTCCCTGATACTGATACGGCAAATCAATTAGGCTCCCGGTTTTCAGATTATGAACTGATGTTAGATTTCTTGTGCACTTATTATAGTTTTACAGTAGAAAATCTAACTATTCCAAAAATAAAAAAACTTCTTGATTTTAATGCAGTAGTTGACTGGAAAAACCTGTATTCAAACAGTACAAGTTCAATTACCAGAACTTTGTCTAATTGTTTAACTTCTGTACGACAAAATGCTCCAAGTGTAATTTTGAGTATGATAAACGACTGTACAGGAAAAAGTTCTTCGGCTGTAGAAAAAATAAATGTGATGTTAAATGAACTGGGTGTTTTTCAGAGAGAATTATACAAAGTAGAATTACGTCATGACGTTTTTAATCATCCGGAATTTAATAAAGAAAAGGCTTTTTCATCACCTGACGAAGAAGTTGCAGAAATTAAGCGGCTTTTTGGAAAAGTAATTGGAAAAAGAAAGCCTTATTATTCAGAACTTGTACAAGAAATTTCAAATGAAGACCTGGGTGCTGATAAGGAAAAATATCAACAGGCGGTAATAAAAAAGCTGGAAATTATAAATGTTGCCCAGGTAGAAACTAAAAAGAAATCGAATGCTCCAAATTCTAAAAAAATCTTAATGGATGCAGTTTTTTGTCTGGGGGCAATTTCGCCGGAATTACAGCAGATTTATTCAAAATTAACAGAAAACTTTGATGTTTATTATTCCAAAAAACACACTTTTTCTACTTTACTGGGACAGGCTTTTAGAATGGCCTTTAAAATTCCAGAAAAAGAAAGAATTTGCGAAGTAACTATAGTCGACAGTCAGGGTGTTAGCCGTGCTCAGAAAATAAAAGTTAATGAAGAGTTAAAGGCTATGCTTCAAAAAATAAGAATCTACGCTGGAATTGCAAGTAAAGGAAGTGAATATTCTAAAATTGAAAATTCAGATGAAACATCAATTTTGAACTTCCTGAATAAACAGGTTTCAGAATGTCAGTCAATTTTTTCAAAAGTAAATGCTCTGGATGCATTTTTCAAAAGTATAAAAGATCCTCTAAAAAGGGTAAAAATAAAGGGGATGTTACTTGAACTTTCTACTTTTAGAGCTTCGATTATAAATGTAAATAAAAAACGAAGTGAATATGTTTCATATAAAGAAGAGTTAGAACAAATGAAAAAATTAGGAATCTCGGATAATGGTTAAAAAAATCTTCTCACTTTTGATAGTTTCTTTTCTTTGTTTAAGTTCTTTTGCACAACATCATGAAGAACCTGATATTGAAGAGTTGGAAAATGAAGCAAATCAGCTTGAAGAAAAAACTCAAGAGCAAATTGATCAGTCTTTGCAAGATTCATTTTACATTATTGATGCTCAAAGAAAAAGAAATCTTGATCCACACTTAACCTCTTATGCCGCAGATGCCCAGGTTTTAACAGGCCTGTACGAAGGTCTTTTTTCCTATAATCCAGTTACACTTGAACCTCAGTATGCAATTGCCCAGGATTATAAAATTTCAAGAGATAAAAAACGAATCACCTTTATTTTAAGGGATAATGCCCGTTTTAGTAATGGCGAAAAAATAACAGCAGAATCTGTAAAAGAATCCTGGTTACTTTTGTTAGCAAATCCACTGGCTCCATATTCATCTTTACTGGATATAGTCAGGGGCGCCAGAGAATATAGAAATGGACAGGGAAGCAAAGATGATGTTGGAATTTATGCTTTGGATGACAGAAAATTATCAGTTTATCTGAATTCCCCTGCAAATTATCTTCCAAAAGTTTTATGTCATGCTGCTTTTTCTGTAATTCACAAAGATAAAAATGTATTTTCCGGACCTTATGTTATTTCTTATTCAGATTCAGTAAGCCTCTGTTTAACAAAAAATGAATATTATTGGGATATAGAAAATACAAATATAAATACATTTCTTTTTGTTCAATCAAACGATGCTGATCAAAATACAATTGCATATAATTCTGGTTCATTTTCCTGGGTAGATTCAGATTTTCAAGTGGAAAAGTTATTAAACAAAAAAGCAATCCAGATGAATGCAGAATTTGGAACTACCTATTATTTTTTCAAACTTACATCGCGTAAACCAGAAGATAAAAGAAAGGTTTTTAATCCCTGGGATTATCCGGAATTCAGAAATGCTGTAGTCGAAGTTATGCCCTGGGATTCTTTAAGACAATCTTCAATAGTTCCTGCTACAAGTTTTGTTTATCCACTTACAGGTTATCCTCAGGTGGAAGGTTTTGATTATACAGACGAAATAGAAGCAAAACTCAAAATGGAAGAGGCCAAAGAAAAATATGGTCTTGATAAAGATTCCAGAATTGAACTTATTTTAGAAATCTCGGAAGGGGCATCAAATCCTTTGATTGAAGAAGCATTAAAAACTTCCCTGGACCTTATTGGCGTAGATTTGGTTATTAGAAAACTTCCAGTTTATGAATATCTGGCAAATGTTCGCGATACAGATGCAGATTTACTTTCTTATTCCTGGATTGGAGATTTTGCAGATCCCCTGGCATTTTTATCATTATTTCAGGGTGATTCAACATTAAATGATTCTGGCTGGAATAATAGTGAATTTGATGAGTTATTAAATCAGGCAGCTTCAACAAGTTCAGATATTGAACGTTATGAATTATTGGCAAAGGCAGAAGAGCTTTTACTAGACAGTGGAATGGTTTTACCAGTTAGTCATCCGGTTGCTTTTAATATTATAGATTTAGATGAAGTTGGCGGCTGGGCAAATAATGCCTTTAATATTCATCCATTAAAATACATTTTTAAAAAAATAACACATTCTACAGCTCCTAATATTGTTATGAATATTCAATAAATTTTTTCAATAATTGGTACTTAAATCTGCCAATTATTGAAAAGTCAGTAAAATAGGAATATACTTAGAAAATCTTTTTTAATCAGCTAATTTTTTATTAAAAATAATAAATAAGAGGAAAATATGGTTATTTTAACTTTGAACTGCGGTTCATCATCTGCAAAGTATCAGGTTTATGATTGGGATAACAAAGAAGTTATGGCCAATGGTGTAGTAGAACGCATTGGAATTGAAGGTTCTGTAATTACACACAAAGCAAAGGGCAATAAAACAGAAATTCAGTCTCCTTGTCCAACACACAAAGAAGCAATCGAATTAATTATTAAAGAAATTACAGATCCACAAGTTGGTGTTATTAAATCAATGGACGAAATTGGAGCTGTAGGACACCGTGTACTTCATGGTGGAGAAAAATTCACAAAATCAGTTCTTATTACTCCAGAAGTTCTTGATGGTTTCCGCGAAGTAATCGACCTTGGACCACTCCACATGCCTGCAAATATCATGGGTATTGAAGCAGCTCAGAAAGTTATGCCAAACGTTCCACATGCCGCTATCATGGATACAGCATGGCACCAGACAATGCCAGAAGAAACATTCCAGTACGCAATTCCACGTGAATGGTACGAAAAATATGCAGCCCGCCGTTACGGTTTCCACGGAACATCATTCCTTTATACAGCAAAACGTGCAGCAGTACTTCTTGGAAAAGATCCAAAAGACTGTAACATCATCATCTGTCACATTGGAAACGGTTCTTCAATGTGTGCTGTTAAAAATGGCGTTTGTTATGATACATCAATGGGTATTACACCACTCGAAGGTCTTGTAATGGGAACACGTTCAGGAGATTTGGATCCGGCACTTCCTTTCTATATCATGAGAAAGACTGGAATGTCTGCTGATGAAATGGATAAAGCTTTGAACAAGAAGTGTGGATGTCTTGGTATTACAGGACGTTTCTCAGACCGCCGCGATATCGAAGTAGAAGCTGCAAAGGGCGATAAACTCTGTCAGCTTTCAATCGAAATGGAAGCACTTCGCATTAAAAAATACATTGGACAGTACATGGCAGAACTTGGACATGTTGATGCTATTGTATGGACTGCCGGTGTTGGAGAACGTGGTCCAATCACTCGTTTCAAGGCTTGTTCAGGACTCGAAAACTACGGAATTAAGATTGATGCACAGCGCAACGAATGGTCTTTTACAGGCAATGCAGAAACTTACATTCACGCTGATGATTCAAAAACAAAGATTTTCGTTATTCCAACAGATGAAGAATTGGTAATGACAGAAGATGCTTATGCTCTTATGAAGGGAACTTACGATGTTCATACAAACTTTAAGTATTCATTCCAAAGCCCAGATTATGTAAACAAGGCTCGCGAAGCAGGTTTGAAGGGTGATTTAGTAAAACGTCCTAACATCGCTAAGATTCTTGCCCGCGATTTAATCAAATAGTTTTATTATTTTTATAAAGGAGGGGAAAGCCTTCCCCTCGTTCCCAAGCAAGTCGCTGCACGAAGCCCCCTGCAAGCCGGGGTGCTTCTTTCCGCTTTCTTGCTTGTCCTCTACCCCTTCTCCTAAGGGGGCAACATAAATGTTTCCCCCTTAAAATCCCCCTGTTTTTGTATATAATGTGGAAGTCCTTAAGAAAGAGGCTGGCAAAAAACATTTGCAAGTCGGAAACGGTAGTTTCCTTGCCGACTTGCGCATGTAGCAACGCCCTGACTGCCGTCAGGCAGGCGGTAGCGGTTTTGACAGTCGCTTTCTGACTGGCAGTATTTTCATAATGCAAATGCGATTATAAAAATCAATTTTTTGCATAACCAATAAAAAAATTCGAAATTCGAACTAATTAAATCTGCAGCTTTTTTATGCAAAATGTTGCAATTATATACAAAAATCACCATAATAATTGTATATTTATTCATTTTATGGAATAAGGAGTTTAATTATGGAAAAACTTGTCGTAAATAATTATGGTTCTTTTGATGTTACTTTTGTAAAAGGCAAGGGTGCAACAATGTGGGATGTAAATGGCAAAAAGTACATTGATTTTATTGCCGGTATTGGTGTTAATTGTTTGGGACACTCTTATAAAACACTGGTAAAAGCTATTTCTCGTCAGGCAAGTCGTCAAATCCATATTTCAAACTACTTTTTTTCAGATACAGGTCTTGAATTTGCTCAAAAATTATTAAAAATCACAAATTTCCAGCATGCTTATTTTGGAAATTCCGGGGCAGAAGCAAACGAAGCAGCTATCAAATTGGCCAGAAAATATGGTCAGTTAAATGGCGGAGATAAAAGAAAAACTATTGTAACTCTTGAATCATCTTTCCATGGTAGAACTTTGGCTACACTCACTGCTACTGGTCAGGATAAATTCCATCCAGATTGTTTTGCTCCTTATCCTCAGGGTTTTAAAACAATTAAAGCAAATGATTTTGATTCCTTAAAAGATGCTTTTGATGACACAACTGCAGCTCTTTTTATGGAGCCAATTCAGGGTGAAGGTGGTGTAAATCTTCTAAATCCAGAATGGGTAAAAGCTGCTGCTGATTCAGCTCGTGCGGCTGGCGCAATTGTAATGTGCGATGAAGTTCAAACTGGAGTTGGTAGAACTGGAAGCTTCCTTGCAAGTGATTGGCTTGGCGTAAATCCTGAAGTTGTTACTTTGGCTAAGGGAATAGCTGCTGGAGTTCCAATGGGGGCATGTTTATTCCGCGGTAAGGCTGCAGATGTTTTTGTGGCAGGAGATCATCAGTCTACTTTTGCAGGAAATCCACTGGCCTGTTCTGCAGGTCTTGTAGTTTTAGATACTGTGGCAGATCCAGAATTTTTAGACAGAGTAAATCATGCAGGAGATTATATGCGCGGAAAAATTTCAAGTTGGAATCTCCCAATTGTAAAAGATGTTCGCGGAAAAGGTCTTATGATTGGTACTCAGCTTGATTCAAAAGTTAAACCATTTGATGTTGAAGTAAAATGTCTGGAAAAGGGCCTTTGTACAACTACTGCAGGTACTGATGTTGTAAGATTCCTTCCACCATTGGTTATTTCGAACAAAGAAATTGAAGAAGGTCTTGAAATATATAAATCAGTTCTTGAATCATTCTGTTAGTTTAAGGATTGACATTCTAGTAAAAGTAAATTATTTTAGTATTTATGAAACACATGAACCTACTACTATCTTCAATCTTCTCTAAATAGCCGTATTTGATGGGTAGTGTGTTTAATTATATTTAAGGAAATTACAAGGACCTGTCGCAAATGCGGCGGGTCTTTTTTTTTAATAAAAAAAATGTCGTAAAAGACAAACAGGAGTTTAATATGAAAGTAAATGGAAAGTACAAACCATTTGAGCCAGTTCCAGCATTTAATAGAACCTGGCCAACAAAAACTATCACAAAAGCACCTATCTGGTGTTCCGTTGATTTACGCGATGGAAATCAGGCCCTTATTAATCCAATGGGTGTTGAACAAAAACTTGCTTTCTTTGACCTTCTTGTAAAAATCGGATTTAAAGAAATAGAAGTTGGTTTCCCTTCTGCATCCGATACAGAATTTACTTTTATGCGTCGTCTTGTAGAAGAAAATCATGTTCCTGATGATGTAACTTTACAGGTTCTGTGTCAGGCTCGTGAACCATTAATTAAAAGAACTTTTGAATCCTTGCAGGGTTGTAAAAAGGCAATTTTCCACCTTTACAATTCAACTTCACCTGCACAGAGAAAATATACTTTCAACAAATCTAAGGAAGAAATTAAGCAGATTGCAATAGACGGTATCCGCTGTGTAAAATCTTGTCTTTCTATGAGCCAGGGGACAGATATCCGTCTGGAATATTCTCCAGAATCATTTTCTACAACAGAAATTGATTATGCTGTAGAAGTTTGCGAAGCAGTTGTAAAAGAGTGGGGAGATGCCGCTGATGAAAATCATAAAATCATCCTAAATCTTCCAACAACTGTTGAATGTGCTTTACCAAATCAATTTGCAGATCAGATTGAATATTTCTGTCAGCATATTTCTAACCGCGGAAATTTAATTATTTCTTTGCATAACCATAATGATCGTGGTGAAGGTGTAGCTCAATGTGAACTTGGTATTCTTGCAGGTGCTGACCGTGTTGAAGGTTGTCTCTTTGGAAATGGAGAACGTACAGGAAATCTTGACATTGTAAATGTTGGATTGAATATGTTCTCTCAGGGGGTAGATCCAGAATTAGATTTATCTGATATTCCTTTCCTTTCTTCTGAATACACAAAATTCACTGGAATGGAAATTCCTCCACGTTTACCTTATGCCGGAGAATTGGTATTTACAGCCTTCTCTGGTTCTCATCAGGATGCAATCAGAAAGGGTATGGCAGCCAGAATTAAACAGGATGAAAATGCTCTTTGGGATGTTCCTTATCTTACAATTGATCCACATGATATTGGCCGTCAGTATGAAGGTATTATTCGTATTAACAGTCAGTCTGGTAAGGGTGGAGCTGCTTATATTCTTGAACATGATTATGGTATTGCTGCTCCAAAGGCAATGCATCCATTTATTGGTACAGTTATTAAAAACACAGCCGATAAATTACAGCGCGAAATTACAAACGAAGAAGTATATAAAGCTTTTGAAGAAACCTGGTTACACACAAAAGAACCTATGGCTTTAAAAGAAATTACTCAGAAACACGTAGAAGGAGCTACAGACTGTGCTGATATGGATTCAGAGCAGGTTGCAGTTCTTGCAACAATCGCCTGGGAAGGAAAAGATTATGCTGTTGCAGGAAATGGAAATGGACCTTTGGATGCATTTGTAAACGCAATTAAACAGACTCCAGCTCCAAAATTCAATCTTGTTTCTTTCCATGAACATTCTATTGGCGAAGGTGCAGACACTAAGGCTATGGCTTATGTTCATATCACAAAAGAAGACGGAACTGATGCCTGGGGCGTTGGTAAATCATCTAACGTAGGAAAAGCTGGTATTAAGGCAGTTGTTTCTGCATTAAATTACAAATAAATTGCTTTGTAAGATTAATTAAATACGCCCGGTCAAGGGACACTTCGTTCAAGGCCTTGACTCGGGCGGTTTTTATTTTAAATTATTATTTTATAAAAAGGATTAGAATATTTCTTTTATTTCCTGCATAAATTGATTTCCACGGTCAAATTCATTTGCAAACATTCCAAAACTTGTTGCTCCCGGAGAAAAAACTACAATTTCTTCTTTACCGTCTTTTTCTTCTAAATCTGAACGTAAATTTTTAAGCATTTCTTTTAATGAAGAATAAGGCCCCTTGTATTTTACCTTAGCATTTTCTAAATCACTTGTAATTTTGTTACTTGCACTTCCTTCCAAAAGATAAATGTCTTTTACAGGAATGGATTTTTTATCGGGGTTGATTAATACTTCTGTAAGTTTATGTAATTCAAGGCCTTTGTCTGTACCCCCTGTAAGAAGAGTAACTGGTTTTTCAAATGCCTGTGTTGCGGCAGCGGCAGCTTCTGGAACTGTGGCACATGTATCATTGTAGAATTTGTAATTTGTTCCTTTTTTATTTGTCCAGCTGTGAAAATATTGAAGTCTGTGGTCTATTCCTGGCCAGCGTTGTAAGATTTCTTTTATTCTATCTTTATCAATATTCATTAATTGCATAACTAAAGCTGCATTTTGTGCATTAGTTCTCATGTGTTTTCCGGGAACTAAAAGTTTTCCTAAATCATAACGAGGATTGTCTGCGTCATAACGTAAAACTGTAGCTTTTGATTCTCTGGCAAATAAATCGCCCCAGCTTCCGCCACATTTTGGACCAGTTCCTTCCTGATCTGGACCTGCATCAAAAATAGAATAGTCTCCCTTGTCCTGATCTGCATAAATCAATCTTTTGTCTGCTACATAATCTTCCATGTTTCCATACCAGTTCTGATGGTCAGGAACTATTTTGGTTATTATGGAAATGTGAGGTTTTAATACTTTTCTTCCTCTCAAATCTGCAAGCTGCCAGGAAGAAAATTCAATTACAACCGGAGTATCCTGATTTACCTGGTCAAAAAAAGTTAGAGGACTTACTGTAATGTTTCCACCCAAAAAAGTTTTATAGCCTGCTTCTTTTAAACCAAAGTAAATTGCACTAACTGTAGAAGATTTTCCCTTACTTCCTGTAACGGCAATTATAGGACAGTCTGTAAAGCGTAAAAAAATTGAAAGATCTGTTTCTATTGCTTTTGCGGCGGCAAGGTATTTATTTCCCTGGTATTTTACTCCTGGATTTTTTATTACACAGTCAGCCTTTTCAAAATCTTCAATTCTGTGTTCTCCAAGGCGATAAGTTAAACGTGAAGTGTCGATTTCTTTATCTGCGGAAAGGCGGTCAATTGTGGGTTGTAAATCTTTCTGACTTTTCATATCTGTGGCTAAAACGTAAGCACCTTTTTTTAAGAAAAACTTTACGGCTGCTTCTCCACCACCGTTTAGGCCCAGTCCCATTATTGTAACGTGCTTATCTTTAATGTCTTCAATTGATTTAAATGCGCAGACAGGTGAATATGAATGAACTTCCATGCGATTCTCCAAAAAAAAAGCCTCCCTGCAAAACAAGGAGGCTATTGCCGGGAACCAGAATCGAACTGGCACGTCGATTGCTCGACACAGGATTTTAAGTCCTGGGCGTCTACCAATTCCGCCATCCCGGCAAGTGATAATATAATATAAGAATTCTTAGTTATTTTCAAGTACTATTCAAAGAACATATTCACTTATTTTAAGAATTTTAGTATTATTTTAAGTAGGAGTTTTTCCTTATATATGTTCTAAGGAGTTAAGAAATGTCTGAAGAAAAATATGATTTCACTATAGACAATTTGGGACCTTGTACAATTCAGTCTCCAATCAAACTTTCAACTGTTCATGGTGATTATACTGCTAATTATGTTCGTGATGATTCATACGTAATTTCAGAAGTTAATGTTTACGATAAAACAAAACCTATCGTACTTGATTCATCTAATTTGATGGAAAAAGCAGGTCCTCGTGAAAAGATTTACTTTGATCCTGCTCATGCAAAAGCTGGTATTTGTACTTGTGGTGGTCTTTGTCCAGGTTTAAATGATGTAATTCGTGCAATTGTTCGTTGTTTGAATACTCGTTATGGAGTAAAAACAATCAAAGGATATCAGTATGGATTCCATGGATTTTTTGCAGAAGAAGGATATGAACCAATTGAGTTGGATCGCTATTTAATAGATGAAATTCATAAGATTGGCGGAACTTATCTTGGAACAAGTCGTGGTGGCGGACAACGTGTAGAAGAAATTGTAGACTGTCTTGAAAGAGATGGAATTAATATGCTTTTTATTCTTGGTGGCGACGGAACTCAGCGTGGTTCTTATGATATTGCCTGCGAAGTTGAAAAACGTGGAATGAAGTGTGCTGTAGTTGGTGTTCCAAAAACTGTTGATAATGACCTTATGTTCATTGACCGCTCTTTTGGATTTGAAACAGCTGTTCAACGTGCTAAAGAAGCTGTTGCTGCCGTTCATATGGAAGCTGCAAGCCAGATTAATGGTATTGGTCTTGTAAAACTTATGGGTCGTGAAGCTGGTTTTATTGCTACAGAAGCTGCTCTTGCTTCTCACGAAACAAATTTCTGTTTAATTCCTGAAGTTCCTTTTGAAATGGAAGGCGAGAAAGGATTCCTTGCTTGTCTTGAACGCCGTCTTGCAAAACGCGGACATGCAGTAATTGTTGTTTCTGAAGGTGCAGGTCAGGATCTTCTTCAGTCAACAGGTGCAACTGATGCTTCTGGAAATAAAAAACTTTCTGATATCGGTTTATTCTTAAAGTCAGAAATTGAAAAATACTTTAAGGCTAAGAATATCGAAATCAACTTAAAATATATCGATCCTTCTTACCAGGTTAGAGCTTCTGTTACAACAGCCTCAGATTCAATCTACTGTGAAAGACTTGGAAACAATGCTGTTCATGCAGCTATGGCTGGTAAAACAAAGTGTGTAATTGGTCTTGTACACGATAAGTTTGTTCACTTACCAATTAAGGCAGTTACAGCTCACAGAAATGCAGTTGATCCAGAAGGTTCACTCTGGCGCGATTGTTTGGATGCTACAGGTCAGCCAATTCTTATGTGTAATGATATTGCAAAAGCTCAGGAAAAAATGGCTGCGGCTGTTGCTGGTGCTAAATCAAAACCAAGTGAGCAGAAAAAAGCAAAGAAATAATTCTGTTTTTTAATTCAATAGAATTCAAAGCCTTGTCTTATTAAGACAGGGCTTTTTTTGTGGCTTTTAGCCTTAGTTAGGCTGGACTTGACGTATTCATAGGGGTATTTTAGGATAGACCTCAAAAATGAATAATAGTATTCTTAAATTAGTGTTCCTTAATTTTGTAAACCACAAGTTGTTTCATCAACTGAGGATTTACAAAACGTTCGCACAAGCGAACATGTAAATAAAAAGAGTTTTTGCAAAAAAACTCGAGTTAAAATGAATAGTGCCATCTGCACTATTCATTTTAAACGTTGGTATAAACAAAATGACAA
>CAMGTC010000021.1 GCA_946061765.1 uncultured Treponema sp. | reverse complement strand
CCCCGCTCCTTCGCGCCAACATTACGGAAAAGCGTTTATAATGCGTTTGCCCTGGCCGCTTTTTCCCTTCCTGTTGATTAAAGGAAAAAGTTTCATTAAAATATAATACATTCTGTAATTACGAATACTTTGTGATTTCTTCCCTGAAACCCGGGATTTGACCTGCAAAATTTTCGCTTATTCAGAAATAAATATTATTTTAAGGGGTTCCAAAATGGCACTTACAAAAGAAACAACAGCCGCTACAATTAAAAAGTACGGTGCAAAAGAAAACGATACTGGAAGCGTAAAAGTTCAGATCGCTTTGCTTACACAGCGTGTACAGCAGTTAACAGAACACACAAAAGCATTCCCAAAAGATGCTTCTGGAAAACGTGCTCTTCTTAAAGTTGTAGGACAGCGCCGTAAGATGCTTAAGTATTTTGAACGCACAGACCTCGAAGGTTACCGTGCATTCATTAAAGAACTTGGCCTTCGTAAGTAATTCCGATTCTCTATTGTTTTACGAAAAGCAAAATCCCGCCGGTCTTGTGCTGTGTGGGATTTTTTTTAACAAATCTAGAATTTAAATAAACTGTTATATATAATTTTCATTACACTTTCATGGAGAGTTTACAAAATTAATTATTTTATTGAGGTGTTTTTTTATGAAAAAATTATTATGTGTTTTGTTTGGTCTTGCTGTTTTGGGAATGACAAGTGTTTTTTCTGCAGAGGGAAAAAAGATTGAAGATTTGAAAACTCTTTTTCCTGATTCTTCTGTATCTTATACATTTAACATGAATAATAAGTCAGCAAATGATGTTTCAATTTTTTTGATAAAATTTGTTGGAAATACTAAAACAGAAGTATATGAATATGTAATTCCTGCAAAAACAAAAGATGTAATTGAGTTTTCTGCACAAATTGATAATCTCGTCGGCGAATGGTGGGGATTTGGCTGGTTAGATGAGAATAATCTTGTTGGAAATGGAAGTGCTGACTGGTGGTCTCGTCAGGGTGAGATTGTTATTGATAAAGACAGCTGGCTTAATTTTAAAGAAAACGGTTCTACTAAAAAAATGGCAAAGATAAAGAAGCTTTAATCTTACATTGATTATTATGTATTTATGAATTAAAATTATTTATCTATTTATATAAAAAACATGCATCGGATGTAGTGATGTATGTAGGAGAAAATTAATGTCAGTAGAAAGAGTTACTTACCGACTTGGAGATGCCGATCTCATCCTTGAAACAGGAAAAATCGGAAAACAGGCTAATGGTTGTGTTTACGCTCAGTGGGGCGGTGCTGCTATTATTGCAACAATTTGTGCTTCTTCTGCAGTTACAGAAGGTCAGGATTTTGTTCCTGTTACAGTTGAGTACAACGAAAAATTTTATGCTGCAGGAAAAATTCCAGGCGGTTTCGTAAAACGTGAAGGTCGTCCAAAGGATAAAGAAATCTTAGTTTCTCGTCTTATCGACCGTCCAATGCGTCCACTTTTTGAACCATCTTTTGGTCATGAATTACAGATTGTTCCAACATGTGTTTCTTGCGATGGTGTTCATACTCAGGATATTCTTGCTGTTATTGCTGCATCAGCTGCAACATGTATTTCTGATATCCCATTCCACGGACCAGTTGCTGCTTGTCGTGTTGGATATTTGAATGGTGAATACATTATCAACCCAACTTTTGAACAGATTGAAAAGGGTGAACTTGAAATCGTTGTTGCCGGAACTAAAGACGGCTTTACAATGGTAGAAGGTGGTGCTAACGAAGTTTCTGAAGAATTAATGCTTGGTGCTTTGGAAAAGGCTCAGGGCTTTATTACAGATATGTGTCTTTTGCAGGAAGAATTGGTCCAGAAGGCAGGAAAGGAAAAACTTCCACTTAATCCTCTTGATGTTACTTTGGATAACGCAGAAGCAATCGAAGCAGAAGCTACTCCACTTTTAAAAGAAGCTTGTTTCCAGGATGGAAAAATGAACCGCGGAAAAGCAATTGCTCAGGTTCAAAAAGATTTGGCTGCTAAATATGCAGAACAACTTGCAGATCCAATTCAGGCTAAACTTTTCTGTAACTTAATGGATGATATTCAGTACAAACTTCTTCGTAAATCAATTCTTGATGACGGAGTTCGTATTGACGGTCGTAAGACTGATGAAATCCGTCCAATCACTTGTGAGGTAAACGTATTGCCAACTCCACACGGAAGCGCACTCTTTACTCGTGGTGAAACACAGTCACTCGCAGTCTGTACACTTGGTACTGCAATGGACGAACAGTCTTATGATGATATTGATGGAGATCGTTCAGAACACTTCATCCTCCATTATAACTTCCCACCATACTCAGTTGGTGAAACTGGTAAGCTCACAACAGGCCGCCGCGAAATTGGTCATGGAAACCTTGCTCGCCGTTCTCTTGCTGCAATGGTTCCAAGCCGCGAAGAATTCCCTTACACAATTCGTGTAGTTTCCGAAATCATGGAATCTAACGGTTCTTCATCACAGGCTTCTACTTGTGGTGGAACTCTTTGTATGCTGGCTGCTGGCGTTCCAATGAAGAAGATGGTAGCGGGTATTGCTATGGGGCTTATTACAGAACCAGAGGGAGACAATCCTTATGGCCGCTATAAGATTCTTTCTGATATCCTTGGAGAAGAAGATCACCTTGGTGATATGGACTTTAAGGTAGCCGGAACAAAAGACGGTATTACTGGTTTCCAGATGGATATTAAGATTGCCGGTGTAACAACAGAAATTATGAAGAAGGCTATGGAACAGGCTCGTCAGGGTCGTTTACACATCCTTTCTATCATGGAAAAATGCATCGATAAACCAGCTCCTCTCGCTAAGAATGCTCCACAGATTCTTACAATGAAGATTCCTGTAGACAAGATTGGCGCTCTCATAGGACCTGGCGGAAAGAATGTTAAGGCTCTTTGTTCACAGTATGATGTAACAATCAACACTGATGATGACGGAACTGTAACAATCTACTCTAAGAATGGAGAAAAAGCAGAAGCTGCTAAGAAAGCTGTAAAGGGTATTACAGAAGATCCAGAAGTAGGAACAATCTACCAGGGAACTGTAAAGCGCATTATGGATTTTGGTGCCTTTGTAGAAATCTTACCTGGAAAAGAAGGCCTCTGCCACATTTCAAAACTTTCACGCCAGAGAGTTAATAAGGTAACTGATGTTCTTACAGAAGGACAGGTAATTCCAGTAAAACTTCTTGAAGTTGATAAGCAGGGAAGATTAAATCTTTCTTATGTTGATGCATTAGAAGAAAAAAAATAAATTAATCTTTTATTAATTTATTATACGAGAAATCAAGGTGTTAGGCTAATCCAAGCTTAATACCTTGATATCAATGTTTTTTAAGTTGATAAAAACTATTACAGTCTTATCCTGTTCTTTTGACACAATTGATAATTCCTTTTTTTGTTATTACCTCGGATTTAAGGTATCACCGCTGTTCTTTTTTACTTATTTAGCCCGAAATTCGAGTTTTTTGAAAATTAAACATAAAATTGATTTTACAATCCATATTAATTCTGAATCAGTTGAAAAAAACATTCATGAACTGAGTGCAATGGGAATTTCCTTTACTCTTGATAATTATGGTAAGGTTATTCCGATATCAAAAAATTGATTAATCTTCCTTTATAAATAAAAAAAAGATAAGAAACATTTTGTTTCTTATCTTTTTTATAAGCCTTTTACTTAAGATTAGGGCTCTGTTTATTTCCAGATTTTTTCACGGATGAAAGTCTGGTTACGATCTGGACCTACAGATACGATTCCAACTTTTGTTCCAGTAAAGTCTTCGATGTAATCAATATAATTCTTTGCATTCTTTGGAAGTTTTTTGTAAGAAGTACACTTTGTAATGTCTTCTTTCCATCCTGGGAATTTTTCAAGAACTGGTTTAGCCTTGTTCAAATCTGGGATTGAAGCAGGGAAGTCTGTAACGATTTTTCCATCGATTTCATAAGCTACACAAGCTTCAATTTCGTTCATATCATCATAAATATCAAGATGTGTAAGAACTAAGTTGTCGATTGAGTTTACGTGACATGCATAGCGTAAAGCTACAAGGTCAAGATAACCACAGCGGCGTGGACGACCTGTAGTTACACCAAATTCATTTCCTGTGTTACGAACATAGTCGCAAAGTTCACCTTCTGTTTCTGCATTGAATTCAGAAGGCATTGGACCGTTTCCTACACGTGTTTCGTAAGCCTTGAAAACTCCGTAGATTTTATCCAAAGCTTTAGGACCAATTCCGGAACCTGAAGCGGCACCGTAAGAACCAGAAGCTCCAGAAGAAACATAAGGATATGTACCAGAGTCGATATCAAGCATGGCACCTTGAGCACCTTCAAAAAGAATGTTTTCGTTGCGATATTCGTACATCTTAGCAGCAATATTTACACGCATTTTAATAAGCTGATCTTTATACTGTTCGAGGAATTTCTTGTCTTCATCATCAAGGTCATTCCATTTTTCTTCCCAGTCAAGGTCTGCTACACGAATACCGTCGCGTTCTGATTTCATAGAATATGTTGTACCAATTCCGCGACCTGTAGTTCCAATTGGGCGTTTACGAGCTGCATCGCGCTGTTTATCCATTTCGCGGTAACCAGGTAAAGTAAGATGAGCACGGTCAGAAATAAATACACGACCTTCCCAGTTAATACCGTTGTCTTTAAGCATCTGAAGTTCTTTAAAAAGAGCTTCTGGATCAATTACCATTCCTGAACCAAGGAAAACTGACTTTTCAGGATAAAGGATTCCTGATGGAACCTGGTGGAGAGCGTATTTCTTTCCATCAACAACGATTGTGTGACCTGCATTTGCGCCACCGGCAAAACGAACAACGTATTTAGCATCCTGAGCAAGGTAATCTACGATTTTACCTTTACCTTCATCGCCCCACTGGGCACCCATAACAACAACGTTCATGGTTTAAACTCCTCTTTTCCGCAGATTCATCGCGGATTTAAGTGAATTATTTTTGTTCCGAAAATACGGAATTGTAAAAGCAACGCAGATTCATCGCGAGTGTTTTTACTTATCCAATATAGCACAAATGAAATTTTTATTAAATAGAATTGATTTAATTCTACAAGGCTTCCGCATTATAAACGCTTTTCCGTAATGTTGGTGCGAAGGAATGGGGCGTGGTTCAAAAAGGCTCTTTTTGTGGCTGCTGAGAAGAGGAAGTTCAAAAGTTTCTATACCACAAAAAGCGTATAGCGCATTATTGCGCGGTTTTGAATCACGCAACCGTGACTGGGAGTCAAAAAATCGGATTTTTGTTAATAATGCTGAAGCCCTGTTTAATTCTAAATTTTGTTTTAATTCACGAAAAATTTGTCTTTAATAAAAATAAACACTATGATAGTATTAAAGAAATTTTTTTAACATAAGGGAGTTGAAATATGAAAGTTTCAAAAATTCTTGTTGCAGTTTCTGCTGCATTAGTATTGGCTTTTACATCTTGTGCTTCTACAAAAGTTGATCGTGTTTCTTCTGACACACAGATTGATTTAAGTGGATATTGGAATGACTCAGATGTAAAAATTGTTTGCGAATCATTAATTAATGATTGTATTAGTTCTCCACGCATTGCAAAATTTGAAGATCAGAATGGTAGAGCTCCAAATGTAAAGCTTGGAAAATTTGCTAATAAGAGTAGTGAACATATTGATACAAAAATCGTAGCTCAGAAATTCCAGACAGCAATTATTAATTCTGGAGTTTTGGAATTCGTTGCTGATAATGATCAGGTTGCAGAAATCCGTGAAGAACAGTCTTCACAGGCAGATTTCGCTTCTGTAGATACAGCTGCTGAAATGTTCAATGAAACAGGTGCTGACTGGATGCTTCAGGGTTCAGTTAGAACTATTGTTGATACATTAGATAATCAGACTGTTAGAACTTATTATGTTGAAGCTCAGCTTATTGATGTAACAACAACTAAAATCATCTGGCAGGGTGAAAACAGCGAAATTAAAAAATATATTAAACGTGCTAAGGTTAAGGCTTAAAATTAAAGACATGAGAACAGTAAAAATATTGTTCTCATGCTTTTTTTTTCATCTATTAGGATTATAAATAACTAAAAGGAGTAAATTTATAAAATGAAAAAGACTGCTATTTTGCTTTGTTCTTTAATTGCAACATTAGCATTGTTTGTTTCTTGTGCTTCAGGAAATGCTTCTGGAGAAGGAAAAAAGAAGGGAAAGTCTTCAATTAAGACTAATCCAGATTATTTAAATGCTTTGGACAGCGGAGATTACGATTCTTGTATTGCTTATCTTGAAAATAAAAATGCAAAAAATGAAAAAAAGCAAAAAGATTACATCCGTGATTATTTTGATATTGCTATGATGCAGCACTTATCAAAAGATTATGAATCTTCAATCAGTAACTTGAATGAAGTTAATCAATTAATGCACGATGCTTTTACTGTAAGTATCACTAAAGCAACAGGTGCAGCACTTCTTAATGATAATATTGCTGATTATGCAGGCCATCCATATGAATATGTTTATATCAATGTATTTAATGCATTGAACTATTACAATCATGGTGATGTAGATGAAGCTGCTGTAGAAATTCGTATGTTAAACGAAAAACAGAGAGAATTCTTCTCTAAATACGGCGAAATTCTTGAAAACTACGATCCAGATAAAGATATTGATGATACAACTGAAGAAAATGCAGAAGCAAAAGAAGGTGAAGAAAAGACACCTGTATTCTCAATGGATCAGGCTCTTAAATCTTTAAATCTTAACATGGCTGATTATGCAGCTGCAAAACCAGAAAAATCTACAAAAGAAGATATTTTCCGTGATTCAGCTCTTGCTCGTTATCTTTCTATGATTTTCTACATGATGGAAAAAGATCCAGATTCTGCTAAATTGGATGCTGCTACATTAAAAGCTTTGGGTTCTTCTTATAATCCTGCTGATGATATTGCTATTCCAAGTGGAAAAGGTCGTTTGAATATTCTTGCTTTCACAGGTCTTATTGGACGCCGTGGTGAAATGAGACGTATTTTTGGACCAATTGAAGGTGTTCACCTCGATACAGGTTCTGGTAGTGTTGATATTCCTCCATTTGACTTAGAGTATGCATACCCAGTATTCCCAGCTCCACAATCATATCTTTACCCTGTAATGGAAATTGCAAAAGTTGGAGATCTTCCAGCTCTTTCTATTGAACCAGGTAAAGTTGAAATTACTCCAATGCCTGCAAATCAGATTGCAAGTGTTAAAGTAGTTATGGCAGATGGTACAGAATTAAAAACTGAACTTGTTGAAGATCTTAATGTTGCTGTTGCACATGATGTAAATACACGTGCAAGAAAAGCTTATAACAGAAGTATGGCTCGTTCTATCACAAAGAAATTTACTCTTTTGATGACAAGCTCAGCAGCTCTTTATACAGCTCAGTCAAAAGGTCTTCCTATTGGAATTCCTTACGTTGCTTTGGCAAAACTTGTTGATACTGTTGATGCTACAGAAACAGCAGATATTCGCCAGGTTTATGCTTTACCAAGTACAGCACAGGCTACAGCTATCAATCTCGAACCAGGAACATATTCATTCAAAGTTCAATTCTTAGATGAAGCAGGTTCTGTAGTTGAAGAAAAAGAATTCACAGATGTTGCAGTAACTGAAGATGTACCAACATTAGTAGAGGCTATATGTCAAAAATAAAATTTAGTTTCGTATCAGTATTAGTTTTTCTTTTAGCAGTAAATTTCTTATCTGCCCGTGCTCCTAAATGGGTTGTAGATGGTTTTTCTAAGGATTATCCACAGAAAGATTATTTCTATGCTGTGGGAGAGGGAACTTCAAAGTCTGCTGCTGAATTAAGAGCCGTTGAGGGAATTGCTTCCGTTTTTGGTCAGAATGTAAAATCTGCAACTAAAGGCGACAAAAGAATGGCTATGGTTGAAAATCAAAATGGTGATTATGCTAATGTAACATCATCATCTATTGATCAGACCATTTTACGTCAGGTTGATGCTGAAAATCTTATTGCATTAGAAATAGCCGAAACATATCAGGATGAAAAACAAGCTAATAAATGGTATGCCCTGGCTGTTATGAACAAGGCTAAGGCTACCGAAATTTATACTGATTTAATTGAAGCTAATTATTCAACTATTAAAACTCTTATTAAACAAACAGATAATAAAGATTACAGTCTTGATAATTTTTCAAGATTGGACTTTGCTGTAAAACTTGCTACACAAAATGACTTTTACTTAAAGAGATTATCTATAATTAATAATACTGCTGCTGATTCTCTCGTAAATGATCAGTATCAGCCAGCTAAAATTAAGCAAAAGTTAAGAGACTTTGCAGTGAATATTCCTGTTTACGTAAAAGTATCATCAGATGATGATAATAGAATTTCAAAAGCATTTGAAAGTGCTTTGACTTCTGCAGGATTAAGTACATCAAAAGGTTCTAATGAACGTTATGTAATTAAATGTGATGTTCACTTTACTACAAAGATGTTGAAGGGAAGAAACTTCTGCGAATATACTGTTGATGCTTCTTTAAGTGATACAGTCGTTGGAGAATCCCTTATTCCGTTAAGTTTTACAGGTCGTGAAGGAGGTAATGATGAAAATCAAGCCCTTTCAAGAGCAAAACTTAAAATTGCAGATAAAATTTCAGAAACTTTTACAAAAGAATTTAATAATTATTTACAAAGTCTTTCAATGTAAAGTCTGAATGATTTTGCAAACGGGAGTTGATTAATTTCGGCTCCCGTTTTTTTTATATTTAAAAAGAAAATAAAATTATACTTATCTACCTTTATTGCTAAATATGACTTCTTTTGTTATATTAATTAATTAATAATTTTAGGGAAATGGAGAAAAAAATGGCATTTTATTTTAAAGAAGAATCTCATACTTTTGATGAATATCTTTTAGTACCTGGTTATACTGGACCAGATTGTATTCCAACAAACGTTTCATTACAGACTCCTGTAGTGCGTTATAACAAAAAGGCTGGAGAGAAATGCCCTTTGATGATGAATATTCCAATGACTTCTGCTGTTATGCAGGCTGTATCAGATGATAAACTTGCAGTAGCTCTTGCAAAAGAAGGTGGAATTTCCTTTATTTATGGTTCCCAGACAATAGAAAATCAGGCTGCAATGGTAGCAAGAGTAAAAGATTATAAGGCTGGTTTTGTAAATTCCGATACAAACATAAGACCAGATCAGACACTTGCAGAATTGGTTAAAGCTATCGAAAGAACTGGTCATTCAACTGTTGCGGTAACAGAAGATGGTACAGCAAATGGAAAATTAATGGGAATTATTACAGACCGTGATTTCCGTATTGCTCATTCAAGTCCAGATGCTAAAGTAAGTGAATATATGACTCCACTCAAACAACTTGTTATGGCTCAAGAAGGTATTACTTTAGAAGAAGCAAACGAAATTATCTGGCAGAAAAAAGTAAATCAGCTGCCAGTTGTAGATAAAAACGGAAGACTTCTTAGTTTAATTTTCCGTAAAGATGCTGCAAGTCACCAGGAACATCCATTAGAATTACTTGATAGTCAAAAACGCTATATTGTTGGTGCTGGTATTAATACCCGTGACTATATGGAAAGAGTTCCTGCATTATTAAAAGCTGGTGTTGATGTAATGACTTTGGATTCATCTGAAGGGTTTACAGAATGGCAGAGAAGGGCCTTACAAGATATTCATAAAAACTGGCCAGAAGCTAAGATTGGTGCTGGTAATGTTGTGGACGCTGATGGATTTAACTTCCTTGCAGATGCTGGTGCTGACTTTGTAAAAATTGGTATTGGTGGTGGTTCAATCTGTATTACTCGTGAACAGAAAGGTATTGGTCGTGGACAGGCAACAGCAACAATTGAAGTTGCTAAAGCTCGCGATGAATATTACGAAAAAACTGGTATTTATATTCCAATTTGTTCAGATGGTGGTATTGTACAGGATCATCATATTACTTTAGCTTTGGCTATGGGTGCAGATTTTGTTATGCTAGGTAGATATTTTGCCCGCTTTGATGAATCTCCAACAAATAAATTGATTGTAAATGGAAATTACGTAAAAGAGTACTGGGGCGAAGGTTCTAACCGTGCAAGAAACTGGCAGCGTTATGATTTAGGCGGAAAGAAAGGTATGGCATTCGAAGAAGGTGTAGATTCTTATGTACCTTATGCTGGAAGTCTTCATGACAATGTTTCAATTACAACAAGTAAAGTAATTCATACAATGTGTAACTGTGGTGTAGTAACAATTCCTCAGTTGCAGAAAGATGCAAAAATTACTTTATTGAGTCCAGCTTCTATCCGTGAAGGTTCAGCTCATGATGTAATTGTTAAAAATTCTATAAAAGCAAACTAAAGTGTGTTATACTTTTATAGATTATGGAAACTAATCATTAGTTTTGTTATTTAAAAATATTAATTTTCAGAGGGAGATTTATGGAAACAAATAACGATTTAATACCGGGATTTGATGAAATTACAGAAGAGACATTGAAAATTACTCTTAGAAGAATTCCAAATGTTGATAAGGGCTGTTTAATCAGTTTAACAGGCTTTATTGATGTTTATAATTCAACTTTCTTTCAAAAACAAATAACAAGAGTAATTAATTCAGATTTTTATAATTTAATATTTGAATGTTCAAATCTTTCTTCAATTACTTCAACAGGTTTTGGTATATTAACTAATCTTTTGAAAAAAGTTCATTTTATGGGCGGCGAAATTGTCTTGTCAGGTTTGCAGCCTACAATTGTTGAAACTATTGAATTACTAGGATTTGCTCACTTTTTTAAGATGGTTAATTCTTTGGAAGATGCAATGAAAGAATTTGGTGCTGTTGTTGCAATGCAAAATACAGTTTTTCCAAAATTCTTAAATTGTCCGTCTTGTCAAAAAGTTTTAAGAGCTCAGCATTCAGGTAGATTCCGTTGTATAAACTGTAAGACTGTAATTGTCGTTTCTGATGATGGAAATGTGAGTGTTGAGTAAAATTATAAAATAAGACTGGAATTAAAAAGTTTCAGTTTTATTGAGGGTTTATTATAAAACCCTCAAAACGGCGAAGTCAAGGCTTTAAGCGTACGCGTGCCTTGACTCGACGTATTTTAAATTTGAAAAACTTGTAATTATCTTATGGAAGAAAATATTGTAATAAAGGGTGCACGTGAACATAATTTAAAAAATATTAACGTCACTCTTCCTCGTAATAAACTTGTTGTAATTTCAGGACTTTCAGGTTCTGGAAAATCATCTTTAGCCTTTGATACTTTATTTGCTGAAGGGCAAAGACGTTATATGGAAAGTTTGTCTTCTTATGCAAGACAATTCCTTGGCAGAATGGATAAACCTGATGTTGATTTAATTGAAGGTTTATCTCCTGCCATTTCTATTGAACAAAAATCTACTAATAAAAATCCTCGTTCTACAGTTGGTACCATAACCGAAATTTATGATTATTACCGACTTCTTTATGCAAGAATTGGAAAACCCCATTGTCCTAATTGTGGCCGTGAAATTCAGGAACAGACAGTGGATCAGATTATTGATACTGTTATGCAGTGGCCTGATTCAACAAAAATGCAGATTCTTGCTCCTGTTATTCGAGGAAAGAAGGGGGAGCATCAAAAAATTATTGATGATGCAAAAAAATCAGGATTTATCCGTGCAAGAATTGATGGTCTTATGGCAAATCTGGACGATCCTATAAAACTTGATAAACAGAAAAAACATACTATTGAAATTGTAGTAGATAGAATTGTAAAAAATGATTCAGTAAGAAGTCGTCTTGCAGATTCAATTGAAATTGCTCTTAAAAATGCTAACGGTATAGTTGTTATTACCCGTAAAGTTGAAGACAAGGAAGAAGAAGTCTTTTTTAGTCAAAAAAATGCATGTCCAGACTGCGGTATTTCTATTCCTGAATTACAACCAAGACTCTTCTCTTTTAATAATCCTTTTGGGGCCTGTCCAGAATGTACCGGGCTTGGCCAAAAAATGGAGTGGGATGTTAATAAAATCCTTCCAGATAAATCAAAATCTTTTAATGAACGGGCTTTTCCATTTTTTAATCCTGAAAGTGAATGGAATCATTCTATGTTTCAGGCGGTAGCTGATCATGCTGGTTTTACTCTTGATACTCCAATCGAAAAACTTACTGATTCTCAATTTGATTTTTTGTGGAATGGAAATCCTGATGTAAAAATTCACTGGATTTACAAAAAACAAAGTGGAGAAGGTTTTTCTGAATATAACAGAGCCTGGCCTGGTCTTTTTGCAGAAATGAAAAGGCGTCATAACGAGGCTTGGGGAGAAAATCAAAGGGCTTCCATAGAAGATAAGTTTATGACAATTAGTCAATGTCATGCTTGTAATGGACAGAGGTTAAGACCTGAAGCTCTTGGTGTAACTATTGGTGGTAAAAACATTCATCAACTTTGTCAGCTTTCTGTTTTAGAGACAATTGATTTTTTTGATAAACTTGAAGTTACTCCTTCGCAAGAAAAAATTGCAGCACAAGTTTTAAAAGAAATCAGAGCAAGATTAAGATTTTTAAAGGATGTTGGCCTTGATTATCTTACAATGGAAAGGGCCGCAGAAACTCTTTCTGGTGGGGAAGCTCAAAGAATCCGACTTGCAACTCAGATTGGTTCTGCTCTTTGTGGAGTTATGTATATTCTTGATGAACCTTCAATTGGTTTACATCAAAGGGATAATCAAAAATTAATCGATACTCTGTTAAATCTAAGAGACAATGGAAATTCTGTAATTGTAGTTGAGCATGATGAACAGACTTTAAGAACTGCTGATTATTTGATTGATATGGGGCCTGGAGCTGGAATTAACGGTGGTAGAGTTGTTGCTGCTGGTAAACCGGAAGAGGTAGAAAAGGTAAAAGAAAGTTTAACTGGTCAGTATTTGGCAGGAACTTTAAAAATGGATATTCCAGAAAAAAGAAGGCCTGGAAATGGAAAGTTTATTCATATAAAAAATGCTTGTGAACATAATCTAAAAGGAATTAATGTTGATATTCCGCTTGGCACTTTTACTTGTATAACTGGAGTTTCAGGTTCTGGTAAATCTACTTTAATGAGTGATATTTTATATCCAGCAGTTTCTAATAAATTAATGAAAACAGAATATTCTGTTGGAAAGTGTGATGGAATTGAAGGAATTGAAGCTCTGGATAAAGTAATTAATATTGATCAGTCTCCAATAGGCCGTTCTCCTCGAAGTAATCCTGCAACTTATGTTGGTGTTTTTGATAGTATCAGAGATTTATATGCAAGTCTTCCCGAAAGTAAGGCCCGCGGTTATTTAAAAGGTCGTTTTAGTTTTAATGTAAAAGGCGGACGCTGCGAAGCTTGTCAGGGTGCTGGTGAAAATGTTATTGAAATGAACTTTTTGCCAGATGTTTATGTTACCTGTGAAGTTTGTGGTGGTAAAAGATTTAATCATGAAACACTTGAAGTAGTCTATAAGGGAAAGAGTATTAATGATGTTTTAAATATGACCATAGACGAGGCTTGTGATTTCTTTAACAGTATTCCTCATATTTATAAGAAAATTGCAACTTTACAATCAGTTGGACTAGGTTATATTAGTCTTGGTCAGAATGCTTTAACTTTATCTGGAGGTGAAGCTCAGAGGGTAAAACTTGCAAATGAGCTTGCCAGACCTGCAACAAGTAAAACTTTGTATATTCTTGACGAGCCTACTACAGGATTACATTTTGCAGATGTTAAGCAATTGATGACTGTAATTCAAAGATTGGTAGATCAGGGAAATAGTGTTGTTATGATTGAGCATAATCTTGATGTTATATGTCAGGCTGATTATATAATTGATTTGGGACCTGAAGGTGGTTTTAGAGGCGGAAATATTGTTGCTAAGGGAAGTCCTGAAGAAATTGCAAGAGTTAAGGACTGTTACACAGGTCAGTTTCTTGCTAAAATGCTTAAAGACAATTAATCTTTTAAAGATTTGTTCAAAAGAATGAAAAAAATTAAAAATGTCTTTGTCAGTCAAATTTTCTCAAAGTATAAAGCTTTACTGGCTTTTCTATTTTTAATTTTATTATTTCAGCAGGTAATTTTTGCTCAGTCAGTAACTACAATTACAATTACAAATGCAAGACAAACAACTTACACAAAAGATCCAGAAAGTGGTAATGATACAATCGTTTTGGAAGGCTCGGTAGAACTTTCTGTTTCAAAAGATTCAACAGCCTCGGAAATAAAGGCAGACAAAATTACTTATGACCGCCAGACAGAAATGCTTTATGCAGAAGGAAATGTTGAAATTATAACAAAATCATCTTCTTCTGGTGGAGAAACAACCACAGCCTCGGCTTTATTGATGAATACTTCAACTCTGGAAGGTGTATTTGATGATGGACGAGTTGTTCAAACTCAATCCGATGCTTTAAATCTTCCGTCTGGTTCCACTCTGATAGTTTTTTCCGATATTTTTGGAAAAAGTGAATCAAATACAATAGCTTTTAAAGATTCAAGTTTAACTTTTTGCGATGATTCGGATCCTCACTGGCATATTGATGCAAGCAGAACCTGGTTATTGCCGGGCGGAGAATTTGCTTTTTTTAATGCTTTTTTATATGTAGGCAATGTTCCAGTTTTATATTTACCAGCCTTTTATTATCCAAAAGATGAGTTGATTTTTAATCCAGTTTTTAGTCATCTAAAGAGGGAAGGCTATGCCATACAGAATACTATTTATCTTTATGGTCGAAAACCTTTGGATAATTCATCATCAACTTCTACAAGTTCTGATAATGATTCTACTTCTGCAGAATCGTTAAAAGCTCTTTACAATTTTATGAAACCTTCAAGTCTTAAAGAACAAAAACTGGAAGGTCTTGTTCTTCACAATCTTGATGAAGATTATACGGGAAATACAAGTAATTATATAAAAATTATGGCAGACAATTATTCAAATCTAGGTTCCATGCTGGGACTTGAAGGAAATGTGTCTCCTGCGCCAAAGTACATTTCTACTTTGAAGTTTAATGCCTATATTGGTTTGAGTAATACAGTTTTTGAAGATTCTAGTGGAAATTATATAAACTATAATCCGTATTTAGGAGAAGTAATAAAAGATTCTTCAACATTTTTAGGTATGACTCTGCCATTCAGATATAGCGGAGATTTGGAATTTACTTTAACAAAACCATTTAAACTTTCTTTATCTCTGCCATTTTATTCAGATCCATTTTTTGCTTATGATTTTAAAGACAATCGCAGTGAAACTATGGACTGGATTTCTTATTTTATGGATAGTTCTTCTGTTGATGATCAGACTGTTACTATCAGTGAAGTAACTTCTTTTACCTGGTCATTATCGGCTTCTTATTCGCCAACTATGCCTGCAATTATAAAACCTTATGTAAGTTCATTTTCTACATCTATAAAATCTTCTCTGCTAATTTCTTCTATGAAGGCAGATTCTAAAGCCTTACTCGAAGAATTTGAAGATTATGATTCTAACTGGACTTATTATACTCCTTACCGAAAGTTTTATTATCCATCCCAGATAACTCCGCTTTCTGCTTCTCTTTCTGTTAGTGGAACTATTTTTAAATGGCCTAAAGATAAAGCTTCTTCTACAAGTAATAAACCATCTTATGCAATTACTCTAAATAAACCTCAGGAACTTAAGAAAGAATCTGAAATTCAGGCGGAAAAAGAAGAGTCTGAAAAAGAGGCTCTGGCGGCTGAAAAAAATACAAGTGTTGATGATTTAGATGCAAAGAGTCAATTGCAAAAAGAAATTGAATTAGACGAAACCGATAAATATGTTTTTGATAAATCAGATTTTGTAAAACCAAGTATTCCTGATTTAGCTTTTTCGGCAACAACAAATTCTACGGCAAGCGGTTTAACCTATAATCTTGGTTATTCTATTGCACCTTCCATAAACACTCAGATTTCCTATGCATCATCTAATTTAAAGAAATCTCAGGATTTTGACTGGGGAAATATAAGATCTTTTATGTACACCGTAAAAATTCCACTTTCCCTTACAAGTGCCTTAAAGTACGGTGGTGATTTTTTTTCCCTTACAAATAAACTTTCTTACGATCCTGTTTATCAGAAGCACCCTATAATATCTACAGAAGAAGATATTGGCGGTTATACAAAAAGCAGTAAGAATTCTTTAATACTTGCAGATTACAATGCAGAATCTCAAAATGTTTCTACTACAAACAGTTTTTCGTTTAAACCTTTTGCCTATACCAAACATTTTGCAGATACCGGACTTTCCTGGAATTCTACAATTAAATTATATAGAAAAAAGTTTATAGGTGATGCAGAAAATCCGGAATGGGAAGAGTATACTCTTGATTTTGAAAATGATGATTGTGTTACAGTAAATTCCCTTGATTTGACTTTAAGTTCAGCTGAATTTGATAAAAAACTCAAGCAGACTTTAGTCTTAACTTCAGTTATGCCTCCATTACTCAGACAATATAACGCACGTCTTAATCTTGTATTTCCTTACGTTACAACAAGTTTCTCAAGCGGTTATCAGGAACAGACTCATGAAGATGTGGATTTGGAAGAAAAATGGAAGTGGAGTGATTTTCAGCAGTCTATGACAATTTCTCTTTTTGATAGTAGTTTAAAATTCACTCAAAGTTATAATTATGATATTGAAGAAAAGCAAAACGACAGTCTTAAAATTTCTGCAGTTTGGAAAAGTATGAATCTTTCTTATGTAATGTCTTATTCTACAGCTTATGATTTTGATGAAGAAGAAGGTTGGGTTGCTAAAACTGGAGATGAAGAAAAGAAATTTCAGCCTTATTCTTTATCTTTTTCTTTTGCACCAAGTACAAAAACTTTTTACAGATGGTTCAATCGAATTTCAATAGCGCCAGGTATAAATACTTCTATAGTTGCAGATTTAATTAGACCAACCAATTCATATCTTATTTTTTCTCCATCTTTAACTTTTAAGATTACAGAATTTTTTAATCTTACTTTTTCTTCAACATCAAGAAACCAGGTTTTATATAGATATATTCAAAAATATATAGGAAAAGAAGGGCTTCTTCCTGGAGAGTCAAATATTATAAAAGATTTGATAAATTCCTACAGATTTGATGATATGAGTCTTAGAACCAGTTCCGGGTTTAAACTTAAATCTTTAAATATGACTATGAGCCATGAATTACATGACTGGTCTTTTAATATGACTTATAAAATTGAACCAAAACTGGTAACAAAATCCACTGGAAAAACCTATGATGCAACTCCATATATCACAATCGGAATTGTATGGAATCCAATGGAAAGTATAAAATCAAATCTTGTTTATGAATACGATACTACCGAAGAAAAAGGTATTTGGTCTTTGGATTAAACTAATAGGTTCAATTTCGAGTTTTTAAATTTAAACAGTGGCAAGGATTGTAAGGGCTGGCGTAGCCAGTTCCGAAGCGTAGC
>CAMGTC010000020.1 GCA_946061765.1 uncultured Treponema sp. | reverse complement strand
GGAGCCAGAACTTGAGTTTGTTTTTCTTTTTGAGGCAATACAAAAGCTGGAAAATGATAACAGGTAATTTTGTGATAAACACCGCCATCTTCTCTTTGCATTTGAAGTAACCAGTCAATTGCATAAGCAACTTCATCTAAAATTGTTTTTTGCATTTTAGAGATATATTCTTTTTCTGCATGACTTTTTGAAAGATTCTGGTATGTTAAAAGTAAATCAAGTGCAGTCTTTGTAGTTGCAATTGTATAACGGCCGTAGTCACCAGCATCATGCCAGCCACCAATTACTTTTTTGCTTTTTCCCTTTTGACCATAAATTTTGGCAGTTGATGTGTGACAAGCAGGATGATTCCATTTTCCACCATCACAATCTGATTTAATGTCCTGTCCACAGCGGGAAAGATAAAAATAATGAACAGAATCGTAAAATGCCTTTTGGTAAACATCATCTGAAATAGTAAAAGGATAACTTTTGTAATCAAAATCATTTAATTTAATTGAATATTGGCCAGCTTCATTGAAATCAGAAAAATCGGCTTTACAAATAAACTCTCCAGCCAAAATATCCTTTACTGGAGCAGATAAATTTCCTGTATAAACAAAGCGGTCATTTAAATCATAAATAGAAAAATACAATTTGCTAGCATCAAAACCTTCCTGAAGCCAGACAGATAGTTTTTCAACCGCAATATAGGCATATTTTTTTTCAAAAGTCTTATAACCAACCTGATTTACAAAAACAATGTTTTCCATAATTCGATAATAAAACAAGAATTTTCTTATAAATTGTACAAATCTCCTTTGTTTTGGGCAAAAAGTTGAATTTCTACTAATTCTTCTATATTATCTAATTCAGATGAAAATATGTCTTTCATCGTCAGGAGGATTATTTTATGGATAAATTAAAAATTTTACTTGCAAAGGGAAGAATTTACGAATCAGTTTATGAACTATTAAACGATGTAGGTATTTCAATCCATCTTCCTGATCGTCAGTATTTTCCTACAACTAATCAAAAAGATTTATCTTTCCAGGTTGTTAAACCACAGATTACAAGTTTTCTTTTAGCAAATAATAAGGCCGACTTAGGATTCAGCGGTAAAGACTGGGTTTACGAAAACGGAGTTGAAGATAAAGTTGTAGAAATTATGGATTTGGGATTTGACCCAGTAAGAATTGTTGCTGCCATCCCAGAAGAAAAAGATTACGAAAAACTTTTAAAAGGCTCTGTAACAATCGCAACAGAATATCAGAATTTGAGCCGTAAATATGTTGAAGATAAAAAAATTGATGGAACTATTTTCAGGACCTGGGGAACTTCAGAAGGATTTGTTCAGGATACAGAAGAATCTATTGCACAGATTTTAATTGATAATACTTCAACAGGTTCATCATTAAGAGCAAACAGACTTAAAATTGTTGATACACTCATGGAATCTTCTACAAGAATGTACGCTTCAAAAGAAGCCATGAATGATCCAGAAAAGAAACAGAAAATTCTGGAATTAAAAATGCTTTTTGAAACAGTACTTAATGCCCGCGACAGAGTAATGCTGGAAATGAACGTTTCTGAAAAAGATTTCCAGGAACTTATAAAGGGAATTCCAAGTATGAAAAGTCCAACTGTTTCTCCACTTTTTGGGGGAAACGGTTATGCTGTAAAAATTGCAGTAAAAAAATCCGAAGTACCAACACTTTTACCAAAACTTCAAAGTCTTGGAGCAACTGATATTGTTGAATATGAATTACGCAAGGTAATGCTTTAATCTTAGAGTGTCGGATTTCTTCTTTTATTCCGAAAATAGTGTGACGGAGTTTTAAATTATGTCTCGAATTGCTAGTGTAAAAAGAATAACAGGTGAAACTCAAATTGAACTCACCTTAAATTTAGACGGAAGTGGTAAATGCGAAGTTGAAAATCCAATCGGCTTCTTTGATCATATGCTTAAATCATTTTGTAAACACGGATTATTTGATTTGACAGGAAGCATCAAAGGTGATTTGGAAGTAGACCAGCATCATACAATAGAAGATACAGGAATTGTTCTTGGCGAATGTTTTAAAAAAGCTTTGGGAAATTGTGCAGGAATTTATAGAAGTGGATTTTTTATCTACCCTATGGACGAAAGTTTAGTTCAAGCTGCCGTTGATTTTGGCGGACGACCTTATCTTGTTTTAAACGCAGATATTTCTGGAATGCCTTTAGTTTCTGTAAGTGGCGGTAAAGAAGCTTCTTTTCAAACAGACTGTTTTGAAGATTTCTGGCAGGGATTTGTAAACACTGCTCAATGCAATCTGCACATTGATGTTATTCGCGGTCGCTCTGACCATCACAAAATTGAAGGAACATTTAAAGCTGTTTCAAGAGCAATTCGAGCTGCAACAGAAATAGACCAGAGAAGAAAGGGTAGTGTTCCAAGTACAAAAGGTGTAATTGGTAATTAATATATGGATAAAATAATTATTTATACAGATGGTGGATGTCATGGAAACCCAGGGCCTGGTGGTTGGGGAATTGTAGTAATTGCAGATGGTCTTGCAAAACAATTAAGCGGGGGCGAAAAATTAACTACAAACAATCGCATGGAACTAATGGCTGCCATAAATGCATTAACTATTATTCATAACACTCCAGGCTTTGCAGAAAGACCTGTTACAGTGAATATCGACAGTCAGTATGTAAAAAATGGAATAACAACTTGGATTAAAAGCTGGAAGGCAAAAGGCTGGAAAACCGCAGATAAAAAGCCTGTAAAAAATCAGGATTTGTGGGAAAAACTTGATGCTTTAAACTCCGGCCTGAATGTTGAATGGAACTGGGTAAAAGGTCATGCAGGAGTTGAATACAATGAAATTTGTGATCAACTCTGTCAGGACGAAATAGCAAAGTTTGAATAAAATTTTCAGTATTTTTTGACAAAAAAAATCAAACGCGGCAATTAGATAAGTATGAAAAAGCTTTATTTAATTACCGCGTTTTTTATTTCTCTTACTTTTTTTATCTCCTGTAACAATCAAACAACAGAAGATAGAGTTGTTATTGATTTAACAAATGACTTCGCGTACCCGGTTGAAGAAGTTGTAGTCGAATTACCAGACTGGCCACCAAATGATCAAATAAAAGATAAATACCCTCTTTTGGATAAATGGCAGATAGAAATAAACTCATATCTCACAGAAAAAAGATTTTTTACCCGAAAAGACTCTTTTATTATACGAACCTACAAAAATCAGCCTGTAAGTATTCTTGCAAGTCCAATTACAATTCTTTCAAATAACTCTAAATGTCAATTTTTTTATCCGGCTGGAACTTTATATCCTTATGAATGGGATAATTCCTGCCTGAAACTTTGCTTTGAATTAGGATTTTCTGCAAACCTGATGAAATGCCTTTTTTTATCTCCAGTTTTGGTTGGAATTAATCCGGAAGAAATAAACAATTTTCTTAAAACTTTTAACTGGAAAAAATTCAATTCCATAATACAGGAAAAAATACAAAATTCCCTCCTTGATTTTTCCCAGGATTCTAACTCCGCCTTATTTTATAATCCCTGGCAAATAGATAAAAAAACTCTACTGGAAAATCTTTCTTCATCCAAATTTACACAAAGTCTGATTAAACAGAAAAATGTGGAAAATCTTCCTCTTGAAAATCTTGAATTACCAAGTCTGAACAGTATTTTTTCTCCTTTTATCCCGGAAAATCAAATTCTCTACCAATATCAGCTTTTTGCCCTAAAAAAAGAGGAAGATCAGATTTTAATGCTGGACAATGAATTCGCTGACATAGTAAATACATCTTCCGTAAAAAAAGTATCACATCACTTAATTTATATGCCGATATTTATAGATGATTATGAAAATACTGAATTCTATTAGGAACTTATCAAAAATTATATTTACCTCTGTAATTTTAATACTTAGCCTGGGATTTTATTCTTGTAAAAAAAATCAAAAAGAAAGCCTTCAAAAAATAGATATTACCCCAGAAATTCAATTAACAGAAATGAACCACAACTGGTATTATTTTACAGATGATGGATATTTTAAAACCGATAAACCTCAGAATTCACCCTACCGTCTTCAGGCCCCATGGACAGAAGTGACTAGAATTTCATCCTCTGGAACTGCCTCAGATGTTCAAAACCAGGTAAATAAAGGTTTTGCAGTTGTAAACAGGCTTGGAATTTTATGCTTTGAAAATGATAGAATTGTTTTGGCCAGAGATAAAAACCTTTTTTCCGACCGAACAGCAGGTAATCTGGTATTTTTGAACAACACTCCAATTTTTTCAGTTTACAAGAGTGCTTTTTTTAATGATACAATCACCGAGCCAAATTACAAAAATGATAACAGTCAGCATTTTTTTCTAATCCAATTTGATGATGAGACAAAAGTTTGTTACCCAATTTTACATTGCAATAATTTAATTGACGAAAAAAATTCAGAAATCACAGATTTTTCCTGGGACGGCTTAAACTGGTATTGCAGCATAAAAACTATCTCTGACACAAAGAATTCCTTTTCCTATGTAAGCTGGAAACCTACAATTTCGTTATTAGATCTTTCACCTTCTAATGCAAACGGAAATATTACAGTAAAAGAAATATCTCAAGATGATTTTAGAAATACAAAAGCTCAGATAGATTATTCAAAAGCTCCAGTCAGAATTAAAAATATGCTTTCTAGTTTTTCGTCAAAAATCCCATTTCAAATAGAATTAAAATATGCTGGCGGTCATTCATCACAAACTTATTTGAATACAATTCCAAACAGTACAAAAGAAGAATTAAAAGCAAAAGCAGTTATTTCACAAAGTTGGAGTTGTGTTATTTTTGAAGATGGAACTTTATTTATTGAAGGTGCATTATCCGAAAAACATATTTTAAGAAATGGAAAAGCAGTAGCAATAAGGCTTCCAAAACTTCCTGCTGGATATGTTTATTCAGATTTTACAATTTCAGGAACAACATTATATGTTGGATGGGAAGAAGCAGCCTTCTATCAAACAAGCAGAAGTGGATTTCTTCAAGTTAATCTTGAAAAAACTTTATATTCTAAGATATTGTAAATGTGGAACTATCGTGAATCTAAAAAGATTTTTTTTAGCATTTTTAACATTCTCTTTTTTCTGCCCAATTTGTTTGTTTTCCCAGGAAGCAAATTCTTCCAGCCAGAATTCTAATGAAGAAATAAATCAGGAAAACTCAGAAATTGAAATTGCCACCGAAAATTTGCAATCACCCGAAGATGAAAGCCAGGACCTGGAAGATAATAAAGGAAAGTTTAAGCTTTTTAATAGAGATTTTACACTTTCTTTAGAAAACAAAATTTATTCCAGCCCGGAAGATTTTAGGGATTTTATTCACGCCACAAACTTTTTTATAGAATTAACACCAGGTTTTTATATAAACCCATATAAAAATGAATTACACAGTGGACCATCTGCCCCAATTTATCCTTTTTCTCTTGGATTTACCTGGCCAAATTACACATTCCTAGCAATACAGCCAACTTTTACTTATTTTTCGATGTATCACTTATGGTACGACGGAAATGTTTATCCTGCAGAAATTGAAAACAGAACTGTTACCACTTATTCTATTATGATGGATATACCAGCAGTATTATCAGTTTATATGGGAAAAAATCGTTTCCAGCTAAAAGCGGGAATTGCAGGACTCTTTAGAATTGCAAGTCTAGCAAATGGAGTTTCAGAAAGTGACTCCGGTTATACAGGCAGCGCAGGAGAGGATTTAAAAGAAATCAATAAATGGTTCTGGCAAAAATTGAATTTCCTATATATCTCAAATGGTTTTTCCTGGCTCCGTGAAATAACTGGTACATTAAAAGGCGGGTCAATTCTAAATGTTTATTTTCCAATTGGTTCACTTTTGGATCAGCGGGCCTTTTTAGGGACAATCATTTCTTTTGGATTCAAAATTTCACTTTAATTTATTCAAAGCATGAATTCTTTCTATCAAAGTTGGATGACTGAAATTCCAGAAAACATATAATTTTGGAGGAAGTAATTCACTCAAATTTTCTGAGTTTAATTTAATCAAACCAGAAATAAGATTTTGACCACCGCCACAAACTTTTGCAGCATAGGCATCTGCCTGATATTCCTGTTTTCTTGAAGATATATTTCTGAGCGGAGAAAGTAATTCAGAAAGACTTCCATACAAAGTTGCCGAAAGGAATAAACCAATGAACTGGGCATTATTTATGTTTGCTGCATTAATCATATCAAATCCAAAACCCTGATATAAAAGTGGGAACTGGGCAAAGAAATAAAGAACATACAAAAGTAAAAACTCCAGAGGAATCATCACAAAAAGCCTTTTTGTAATATGATGAAGTTTAAAATGACCTAATTCATGACCTAAAACAGCTGCAAGCTCATCTGGGGTCATTGATTTTACAAGAGTATCATACAAAACAATTCTCTTAGATTTTCCAAAACCACTAAAATAAGCATTACTGTGGCCACTTCTTTTTGAAGCATCCATTACAAAAAGACCACCGTTTTTAAAACCGCATTTATCCAGGATTTGGGTAATTTTTTCTTTTACAGGTCCTTCTGGAAGGGGTTCAAATTTATTAAAAAGAGGTGCTATGAATTTTGGATAAATAATCTGCATGATAAAGGTAAATCCAATTAAAATAGCTGCCAATATCCACCACCAGTTATTTGGGGCTTTAATAAAAAAGAAACTTGCTACAGTGATTAAAAGTGCTCCCAAAATTCCCGATAGAATCAGCCCTTTAATTTGATCTGTTAGCCAGAGTTTAAAAGTCATATTACTAAAACCAAATTTCTTTTCCAGGTGAAATTCCTGGTAAAGCGAAAAAGGAATCGAAAGAATTTCTGCGGGAATAGAAGCTAAAATCAAAAAAAGTGCAATTACAAGCCAGGTATTTCCAAAATTTTGAGGAAATCCAACCCATGATGTAACAAGATTAAAAATAAAAGGATAAAAACCAAAAATCACCAGACCTAAATCTAAAAGTAAAGAAGAAATTGCCGAAGGAATCCATGCAAAATACTTGGCATTTTCGTATTCACTGATTTTTGCCAATTTTTCTTTATCAAAAGTTTCTTGTGCCAGGGGAATGGATGCTAACTCCTGAGGAAGCTGGCCACCATTTTTAATTCTGGCACGATAATCTATAAATTCTAAAAAATGATGAATTAAAAAACTTAAAAGTGTGCCGGCTAAAAAAATTATTACAAAGGAATTATTAAAATCAAGAACTGTTTTCATAAAAATAGTATAACAGAAAGCAAGTTTATATAAAAGTTTGAACAAGGCTATTTGAATATGATATGATAAGACAGTTTATTTAAAATATTGGAGGATATATGAAAAATCTTAAAGATTTAACTTACGGAATTGTTGGACTTGGAATTATGGGAGGCTCAATTGCTAAAGCTATCCGCCAGAATATTTTGAATCAAACAGAAGCCAAAGGAAAAATTCTTGCTTGTAACAGAAGTATTGCCAGTCTTGTACAAGCAACTAACGAAGGAATTATTGATCAGTCATACGAAAGCGATAAAGTTGCACAAATGATTCCTGATTGTGACATTATTTATGTTTGTCTTTATCCACACGCTACTTTGGATTTTTTATTAAAGTACAAAAATCTTTTTAAAAGTGGAGCAATTGTTACTGATATAAGTGGTATTAAAGGAATATTCGAAAAAGACCTTCCAAATATTTTACGCCCCGATGTAGATTTTATAATTGGACATCCAATGGCTGGTGGTGAAAAAGAAGGTTATGCAAATTCTGATGCCAAATTTTTTATTAACCACAATTATATTCTTTGTCCTCAAACTTTTAACAAAAGCGAAAATCTTGAATTAATGAGGGATTTTGTAACTGCTATAGGATTTTCAAGAATTACAGAAACCTCTTGCGATATTCATGATTATAAAATTGGTTTTACCTCCCAATTATGTCACGTAATTGCCAGTGCCCTGGTCGAAAGTGCTGAAGATCCTGAAATTACAGCTTTTGGCGGCGGTTCTTTTGAAGACCTTACCAGAATTGCAATGATAAATGCTCCACTTTGGACTGAATTGTTTATAAGTAATAAAGAAAAACTTGTAGAACACATTGAAAATTTTCAGAAAAAAATGGAAGAATTTAAAAGGGATATAGAAACTGAAGATTCTCAAGCTTTAAAAGCCCTGCTTGAAGATACCCGCGAAAAACGAATACGAATGGGTTCAATTAGAAGTGTAAAAAAGAATTAGTGATTGAGACAAAAAAAGGTTGCTTCAGATGATGAAGCAACCTTTTTTTATAGAAACTAATCTCTATTAATACATTCCACCCATGTGTCGCACGCTTACGCGTGCTTACCGAGTTTGCTTTCGCAAATTCACCTATTAGTACATACCACCCATATCTGGCTGTGCAGGTGCTGCTGCTTTAGGCTCAGGAATATCAGTAATTGCACATTCTGTTGTCAAAAGTGTTCCGGCAACTGATGAAGCGTTCTTCAAAGCTGAACATGTAACCTTAGCTGGGTCAATAATTCCTGCTTCAAGCATATTTACCCATTCGTTTGTACGAGCGTTGAAACCAATACCCTTCTTTTCGTTCTTTGCACGTTCTGCAATAACTGCACCATCCAAACCTGCATTTTCTGCAATCTGGCGGATAGGTTCTTCCAAAGCACGGCGAACAATCTTAAATCCAACTTTTTCGTCTTCTGTAAGATCTTCTGGAATAGTTGCCAAAACTTTTGCAGCATCGATGAGGGCCATTCCACCACCAGATACAACACCTTCTTCCAAAGCGGCACGTGTAGCAGCAATTGTATCTTCAACACGGAACTTCATTTCTTTCATTTCTGTTTCTGTGTTAGCACCAACACTAATTACAGCAACTCCACCTGCAAGTTTTGCAAGACGTTTCTGCAACTGTTCTTTATCATAAGATGATGTAGATTTTTCAATTGCATTCTTAATTTCTTCAACACGTTCTTTGATTGCTTTTGAAGAACCAGCACCACCTACGATTGTAGTGTTGTCTTTGTCTATCTTAATTGATTTAGCCTGACCAAGCACATCAATATCACAAGATTCAAGTTTCAAACCAACTTCTTCAGAAACAACTGTTGCACCAGTCAAAATAGCAATATCCTGAAGCATATCCTTACGACGATCACCAAAACCAGGAGCCTTAACAGCACAAACTTTGATTGTTCCACGAATTGTATTTAATACCAAAGTTGTAAGAGCTTCACCATCAACATCTTCACAAATGATTACCAAAGCTTTACCAGCGTTTGCAACTTTTTCCAAGATTGGGAGAAGATCTTTCATTGTAGAAATCTTCTTGTCGTAAATTAAAACGTAAGCATCGTCAAAATCAGCTTCCATTCTTTCACGGTCTGTTACAAAGTAAGAAGAAATGTATCCGCGGTCAAACTGCATACCTTCTACAGTATCAACCTTCATTTCCATGTTCTTTGATTCTTCTACAGTAATAACGCCGTCTTTTCCAACCTTTTCGATTGCATCAGCAAGCATTTTACCAATTTCTGGATCATTGTTAGCAGAAATTGTAGCAATATTTGTGATATCAGCAGAACCTTTTACTGGCTTTGCGTTCTTTTTAATTTCTTCCACAGCAAGTTTTACAGCCTTGTCCATACCTCGTTTAATTTCGATTGGACGCATACCTGCTGCAACTGATTTTACCCCTTCGCGAACTAAAGCGTAAGAAAGTACTGTTGCTGTTGTTGTACCATCACCGGCATCATCATTTGTTTTTGAAGCAACTTCACGAACAAACTGCGCACCCATATTTTCATAAGGATCTGCAAGTTCGACTTCTTTTGCTACAGAAACACCATCTTTAGTAATAGTTGGGGCACCATATTTTTTGTCCAACATAACCATACGTCCACAAGGACCTAAAGTTGTCATTACGGCTTTAGAAATCTGTTCTACACCGCTTAAAAGCTTTTTACGAGCATCTTCACTAAACAATAACTGTTTTGCCATTTTCTATTTACTCCTTATTAATTACCATTTTGTAATTTAAAAGATATAAAAAAAATGTAACTATCGGCAAGTAAAAAATTTTTTTTTGGTGCCATAATAAAATGGGAAAAAATTATTTAATGGAAATAGAACCGGTTAGAGTAAGCAATTTTACAAGCGAAAGATTTTGAACAGATTTACTCCCATCCGGATTAATAATAGTAATTTTTACATTACTAAACTGAACCTCTTTAGCAGCAGCTTCTCCATAAAATGACGATAAAACATCAATATATTCAGATTCAGTCATAACTTCGTCATTAAAAACAGGAGCAAGAAGCAAATCTAAGACCATTTGAATAGTTTCATCAGCGGAATTATAAAATGCCTTTAATTTTTCAGAATCTAAATCTAATTTGAGTGAATTTTTCTCTACACTGGCCAAAGCAGAAGTAAACAGATAAGAATTCTTTTGACTATCGCTCATAGAAACCGAAATATCACTAACATTTGTAGAAACAACTTTTACATTAGAAAAACCAGACTTTGCAAGCTGATAGGAAATTTCGTGAACATCAAAAGCTGCATTTGTATCACCTTCATTAGCATTTGCAAGAATCATATTAGTAAATGCTTCTCCGGCTCCACCTAAAAATTTAATATCAACAGAGCCATTTTTATTTAATTGCAGAGTTACTTCCGTTGTACACGAAAAACTGATGAACGAAAAAATCATTAAACAAAAAATAAACAATATATTTTTAACTTTTGAATTCATAACCATTTCCTTTTATTTAAATTTTAATATATTTAGTTCGAATTTCGAATTTTAATTCAGGGGTTAATATCACCCCTGAAAACGAGCGAGTCAAGGCCTTGAGCGAAGCGTGCCTTGACCGGTCGTATTGGTAATGCATAAAATTGATTTTTATAATCGCATTTGCATTATGAAAAGACTGCCAGTCAGAAAGCGACTGTCAAAACCGCGCAATAATGCACTACACGCTTTTTGTGGTATAGAAACTATTGAACTGCCGCTTCGCAGCAGCTACAAAAAGAGCCTTTTTGAACCACGCCCCGTTCCTTCGCACCAACATTACGAAAAAGCGTTTATAATGCGTTTGCCTGCCTCTTTCTTAATGTATTTTCATAATTAAACAATTTTTTTTGTAAAATCAATTTTATGTTTAATTTCCAAAAAACTCGAATTTCGGGCTATTTAAACTATTCAAGTAACAATAATAGTTGAAAAATAGTTATTGGATAAGTATTTATATACTTTCCTTTACTTCTTTTTTACTATCATTTTTTGGTGATTTTTTAAAAATTGTACAAGGAATAGTAATTCTTACACCTGTATTAAAAAGAATTCCTGATGATACAGATTCAACAAAATTTAAGGCAGAATCATCTTTATTATTAAATGTGGAATAACTGATATCCTGAACAAACTGAATTCCGACATCTTTAATTTTTAGAGCAGGTGTTGATACCACAAATCCCAGAATACCTGGAAATACCGAAGCTTTAATTGTTTTTTCTGTATCAAGCAAAGTTCCCTGAGAAAATGAAAATACAGGTCCAAAATAAGCTCTAAAATAATCATTTACACTTGTAGAAAAAATAAGAGGAATCTGAAACAGGCCCATTCCGCTATTAAATCTAAGGAAAAATCCAATACCTGGCTGAAGTTTTGCAGCAGCATAACGCAAATGGAATTGAGCATCTATACCCCTAAAACTAATCATAAATGAACTTGGAGAAAATACTGACCAATCGACCAGAAGTGATGTATCGATGTATAAATTATTTTTTAACTTCTGTCCCAAAGAAATATTCCTTACCTCAGGCATTGAATTGGTTGAACTCTCACCAGAATCAGGAATATATTCTTTATCAACAAATTCTTCTTTTTGTTTACCAGATTTTAAAAATTGTCCGGCTGCTACATACTTTCCCTTCCAATAATCCTGTTTGAGAGAAGAAATAATTACACCGGTATTTGGTCCATCACTGATTGCAGAAATAAACTGATTATTTCCAATGTAAATTCCAACATGCGATATATTTCCACTGCTGGTTGTTTTAAAAAACAGAAGATCACCGATTTCTTTGTTTGAATCCGGCACAATTTTACAATAGCTGTAAATTGCTTTTGCAGTTCTTGGTAACTGTTTTCCAATTGATTCATGAGCTACATAATAAATTAAACCCGAACAATCAAAACTGTCTGGTCCCACAGCGCCATAAACATAAGGACTTCCAACATATTGCTTTGCAGCGGCAACAAATTTTTCCCTGTCAACTTGAGCCTGGGCAGGTGAAATATAAATCTCTTCTGCACATAATTTAAGGCAGCATAATAAAAAAATTCCTGCAAAAACAATTAACACACGTTTAGCAAAATTTTCTGTAATCATAAAGCTATTTTCGACATCTTTAGACATTTAATCAAGTTATTTAATTATAATAAGGAAGAAAAATCATTTATATTGACAAATTAACACATTTTGTTATATTGAATATTAATAACATCTATAAATTTAGGAGCAATATATGTCTAGTACAAGCAATACAAAGCCTTGGGACTTCCTTGATGAATATCGTGGTAAAGATTTTTCTGGTGAATGGCCAACTTTCCCAGAACTTCTTCGTATTCAAGTAAAACGTTTTGGCGAAAGACCATACTTTACAGATTTTGAAGGCGAAAATGAATCTAAAAATACATTAACTTATTCACAAGTATTTGCGAATATTGAAAACCTAGCAAAGTGGATGATTTCCCAGGGATTAAAAAAAGGAGATAAAGTTGCCGTTAGTGGTAAGAACTCTCCTGAATGGGGAACTGTTTATCTTGCTACTCTTTATGCAAGCGGAATTATCGTTCCAATTGATAATGGATTAAAAGAAGCTGATGTTCTTAACATCTTAAACACAGCAAAACCAAAAATCATTATTGCTGATGATGAAAAAATTGAATATCTTTCAAAAAGTTATCCTGATGCAATACAAAAATCATTAAATAAAACAAAGCCAGAAGATTACGTTTACAATCTAAAAAGTGATAAAGAAGTAGAATGGAATCCTGCTCCTGTGGAAGACGATACAGCAGCAATTCTCTTTACATCTGGAACTACAGGAAAACCAAAAGGTGTAATGTTGTCTCACAAAAACTTAATCAGTGATGGTTATATTGCTATGACACATCTTACAATTTATCCAACTGATGTTTTCTATGCATTACTTCCTGTACATCACGCATATACTATGCAGGCTGCTTTTATTGTTCCAATGGAAAGTGGTGCTGAAATTGTATTTGGAAAATCAATGGCAGTTTCAAAATTGATGAAAGAACTCCGCGAAGGAAAGATTTCTATCATGCTTGGAGTTCCATTACTTTACAATAAATTACTTGCAGGAATTAATAAGGGACTTAAATCTAAGGGACCAATTGTAGTTGCAATTATGAGTTTGCTTAGAACTATTTCTTTCCTTGTTAAAAAACTTACAGGAAAAAATATTGGAAAAGCCCTTTTTAAACCAGTTCTTACACAGGCAAATATCTATACTTTACGTGTAGCAATTTGTGGCGGTGGACCACTTACAAAAGGTGTATTCAAACAGTATCAGGCTATGGGTCTGGATTTTATTCAAGGATACGGATTAACAGAAACATCTCCTATTATCACATTAAATCCAAAAGAGCACTTTAAAATTGAATCAATTGGATCAGTTTTTGAACCATATGAAGAAATGCGTATTCAAAATACAGAAACTGGTGAATATGGAATTGGTAAAAACTTTATTGGTGAAATTGTAGTCAAAGGACCAATGGTAATGCAGGGTTATTACAATATGCCAGAAGAAACAGCTGCCATGTTCAATAAAGATGGATTCTTAAAAACTGGTGATTTAGGTTGGATGGATAAAGAAAAATACATCATGCTTTGTGGACGTGCTAAAAACCTTATTGTTACAAGCGGTGGTAAAAACGTTTATCCAGAAGAAATTGAAGATGGATTCCAGCTTTACACAGATATTCAGCAGGTAACAGTTCAGGGTTACTACAAAGACGAAGAAAAATCTGTTGAAGACATTGAAGCTCTTATTTACCCAGCTGATGATTTATACAAACGTCTTGGAGTAGATCGTCTTGCAGATCCAGAAAATAAGGCTGTTTTTGATGAAGTTTCAAGCATTGTTGCAAAAGTAAACAAAAATTTCCAGTCTTATTCACACATTTCAAAGATTACAATCTTAAAAGAACCTCTTGAAATGACAACAACACTTAAAGTTAAGAGAAATTACAACAAATAATTTCATTTACCAAGTGATTTTTCAATCCACAGTGCCCAAATAACGTACTGTGGATTTTTTTTTATTATTTGGGCAAAAAAAAATCCCTGATTTCTCAGGGCTTTAAACTATCGTTTATATTTGATTAAATCGACTAAATTCTTATTTTGAAGTTACAACAACAGAGTTATCTGCATTGCTGTATGGAGCAGGAATATATTTATCGGCATTCCAATCGTTTTCCCATTTGTAACCGTCTAATAAATAACGGAACTGATATTCACGATTAGCATCAAGTTCAAGTTTAACTAAAAAAGAACCGTCTGACTGTTTCTGCATAGGAGTATCAGTAGAACTCCATGAATTAAAATCTCCAGCCAGGTTAATTGTTTTTGCACCATGAGCAGCTTCCGCACTCACAATAAAAGTAACGGTACATTTTGCATTATCTTTTGAAAAAGTCTTCTTTAATGCCATTAAAATAACTCCTTCCCCAATAACCTTTTAGTGCATATTATAATTATTTTATTTAACTTCAATAAAATATTATATTTTTACTAATTATGCAATAGTTGTCATTTTTACATCAATTTATTATAGTTATATTATAAATTATTTTCGGCGATTTATCCAAATTGCAACCGGAGTTGATTCGTACGAATCAGCAAATATGCTAAAAAGGAGGCTCAATTATGAGTACTAATTTATCCACAAAACATTATTTATTTACTTCTGAATCTGTTAGTGAAGGTCATCCAGATAAACTTTGCGATCAGATTTCAGATGCCATTCTTGATTATTGTCTAACTTTAGATCCAGATGCACATGTAGCCTGTGAAACTTTTGCAACTACAAACTTTATACTTGTAGGTGGAGAAATTGGCTTTCAGAAACCAGATGTAAATCTTGAAGATTTCAAAAAAGATGTAGAAAAAATTGCAAGAAACGTTGCCATTCAAATTGGATATACAGCTCCAGAACTTGGACTTGATGGAGCAAATTGTATTTTTGAAAATAGATTGCACGCACAATCAAAAGATATTAATCAAGGAGTTGTAGGAAAAGGACTTGATGAATATGAAGGACAACAAGGTGCCGGCGACCAGGGTATGATGTTTGGATTTGCATGCAACGAAACACCAGCTTTAATGCCTGCTCCAATTTACTATTCTCATCAGTTGCTTTTAAAAGCTCATGAATTAAGACATAGTGGAAAAATTGCGTGGCTTAGACCTGATGCAAAATCACAGGTAACAATTGAATACGAAGGTAATAAACCTGTTAGAATTGATACTGTAGTAATTTCACATCAGCATTCAGATGATGTAGAACACGAAGAAATCAAAAAAACAATTATTGATAAAATCATTAAACCTGTTCTTGAACCAACTGGGCTTTTAGATGATAAAACAAACTTTTATATAAATCCTACAGGAAGATTTGTAATTGGTGGACCTGATGGAGATGCCGGACTTACTGGTAGAAAAATCATTGTAGATACATACGGCGGAATGGGAAGACACGGAGGTGGAGCTTTTAGTGGAAAAGATCCAAGTAAAGTTGACCGTTCAGCTGCCTATATGGCCCGCTACATTGCAAAAAATATAGTAGCAGCAAATCTTGCAGACAGAGCAGAAATTGAATTGGCCTATGCAATTGGTGTTCCTTATCCTGTTTCTATTACAGTTGAAACATTTGGTAGTGAAAAAGTTGAATTGGCTAAAATTGAAAAAGCTGTAAAAGAAGTTTTTGATTGTTCACCAGCAGGAATTACCAAGACCTTAAATTTAAAAAGACCAATCTATTCAAAAACTGCATCATATGGACACTTTGGACGAGAAGGATTCCCTTGGGAAAACACAGATAAAGCGGATGCATTAAAAGTTGCAATAAAACAGTAAAATAAACAATTGTGAGTTAAACAAAAAAATCCCGAAATTTCGGGATTTTTTTGTTTATGAAGTTGAAAATTAATTTTTCCCGTAAACTTTCTTAATTCTCTCTACTGCTTCAATTGTTTTTTCCTTGTTACCAAAAGCAGTAAGGCGGAAGAAACCTTCACCAGCAGCACCAAAACCTGAGCCTGGAGTTCCAACAACATGACATTTATCAAGAAGTTCATCAAAGAAAGACCATGAAGTATAACCAGCAGGAACTTTAAGCCAAATATATGGAGAGTAGATTCCACCGTAACACTTAAAACCAGCTTCTGTTAAACCATCAAAAATGATTTTGGCATTTGCACGGTAGTAGTTTAAATTGTCCTGAATCTGTTTTTGACCTTCATCAGAATAAACAGCTTCTGCAGCTCTTTGAGTAATGTAAGAAACACCATTGAATTTTGTAGACTGACGGCGGTTCCACATGTGATTAAGTTCTGTTCCATCAAATACCAAATCGTGAGGAACAACTGTATAACCACAGCGAACACCTGTAAAGCCTGCTGTCTTAGAAAAAGATCTCATTTCAATTGCACAAGAGCGGGCTCCTTCAATTTCGTAAATTGATTTAGGAACACTTGAATCGGTTACAAAAGCTTCGTAGGCAGAATCAAAAAGGATTAAAGAATGATGAGCATTTGCATAATCAACCCATTCTTTTAACTGCTCTCTACTTGCGACAGAACCAGTTGGGTTGTTTGGAAAACAAAGATAAATGATATCTGGAACAGTATCATTTGCACCAGGAACTTTTGGCATAAAACCATTTTCTTCTGTACAAGGCATAATTATGATGTTCTTTTTACGGCCATACATAATATTTGTATCCATATAAACTGGATATACTGGATCACAAATTGCAACCTTATTATCTACGTCAAAAATATCACCAATGTTTCCACAGTCTGATTTAGCACCGTCTGAAAGGAAGATTTCATCTTTAGACATTTTTATACCACGATCTGTGTAATCATGTTTTAAAATCTTTTCAAGAATAAAATCATAACCCTGCTCTGGAGGATAACCACGGAAAGTTTCTTCTTTGGAAAGTTCATCTACAGCTTTATGCATTGCCTGAATTACGGCTGGACAAAGAGGCTTTGTAACATCACCAATAGAAAGTTTAATTACATCAGCATCTGGGTGAGCAGCCTGATATTCACGCTGTTTTTTTCCTACTGTGGAAAAAAGATAATTTGCTTCCAAATCTAAAAAGTTCTTGTTTATTTTCATTTTATACCTCTGCTTCTAAATGAAAGTATTAACCGAATATTAAATTAATTTCAATGTATCTAAGGGGACAGACCAGGGCAAACGCATTATAAACAAAAATCCGATTTTTTGGCTCCCAGTCACGGTTG
>CAMGTC010000019.1 GCA_946061765.1 uncultured Treponema sp. | reverse complement strand
ACGTTTTGTAAATCCTCAGCTGTTGAAACAACTTGCGGTTTACAAAATTAAAGAAGGTTTAAAATAGATGGCTTAAATTTCGCCATCTATTTTAAGTCTCGAGTTTTTTGCAAAAACTCTATTTATTTAGGGTTTATTACAAACCCTAAAAACGGCGAAGTCAAGGCTTTAAGCGTACGCGTGCCTTGACTCGACGTATTTAAGTGTTCGCTTACGCGAACGTTTTGTAAATCCTCAGTTGTTGATACAACTTGCGGTTTACAAAATTAAAGAAGATTTTATTTTTTATCACTGCTTGATTCTTTATGACGATTATCAAAATAGCCACCGTCTTCAAGATAGCGGCGACGAGTCATAATCAAATTAATTAATTCCTGGTACATATTAAAATCAATTTCAAGAGCCATTGGTAAAAGAAAATATTCTGTTTCATCGCAATATCTTTCAATAAATTTAGGGTCTGTTACATAGCCTAAAGAAATCATATTCGAGATTCTATCGGCACACTTAAGAATCTTTGCTTTCTGGCTTCCTGTATCAAGAATTCTACAAAGGAACTGTTTTTTATCTTCATCTTCGCGACGGGTAACTTCCAACACCAAATCAAGTACTTTCTGTCCTTCAGGATCTGCATTCACAATTAAATCTTTTTCAAAACCAGAAATATCTTCCACTGTATCATGAACAACAGATGCCTTAAGAAGAACAGAATCTATATAACCATAGTCAATTAAAATTGCCAGGGTATCCATCTGATGACGGAACATATTTCCCCCGGCATGTCTAGTCTTTCCAATTAAACCAGTTGCTAACTGCATATAAGGTGCAAGCCTAATGTCACTAAGCTGCTGCATGTGCTGGGTATCCATTTTAGAGGATCGTTCAACTTTCATTTCATACTTTTGCTTTGCCATAAGCCGGCCTCCTTATATTAAAAAAGTTTATTCAAGTTCCTTGATATAGCTTTCAAGTGTTGCAATCTTTTTATTACTATCAGCTAATCTCTGCTTTTCCTCTTCAACTAAATTAGCTGGGGCGTGTTTTGCAAAGTTTCCGTTCAATTTATTTTGGCTCATTCTAGCATACCCCTGCTCTTTTTCAAGAGTTTTCTTAAAGCGGGCAAGCAGCTGTTCCTTATTGATACTTTCATCAACAATAATAAAGGCTTCAAAATCGCTTCCAACAGTGCCAATTGAAGACGCAGGTTTTTCATTTACAAATTCAACAGATTTTACACCAGCAAGAAGCTGAATCATTTCTACTTTTTCGCGGCAAACTTCAGCGGCAGAACCTTTTGAAACAAGAATTGCTATATTGATTTTTTCAGCAGGATCAATTCCACATTCAACACGAAGGGCTCGAACCTTACCAATCAAATCTTTTAATACATCAAAACGTTTATTTATCTGATCGTTTTCGCGTTCTTCAACAAATTCTGGATAAGGAGCATTAATAAGCATACCTTCATAATCAGAATTAGATGCAATTTTCTGTGTACCAGCATTTTTACGAGCAGCAACAAGTTCTTTTACAGGAAGTTTTGCATAAATTTCTTCTGTAACAAATGGAATATAAGGATGAAGAAGACGGAGACTTTCTTCCAGGATGTTCATTAAAACTGAAGCCTGACGATCTTTTTCCTTATCATCACCATTTTTAAAGTTGATTTTTGTAGCTTCAACATACCAGTCACAGAATTCATTCCAGAAGTATTCCATCATTGCAGAAGCTGCATCATTGTAGCGGTATGAATCCAAAGCATCGCGGGCTGTTTTTGCTGCATGATTCAATCGACTGTAAATCCACTTATCAAGTTCAGTTAAATCAGCATCTGTTACAGGAACAAGATTACGACCTTCAAGATTACCAAGAAGATAGCGTGAGGCATTCCAAACCTTGTTACAGAAGCGTGAACCAAGTTTGAAAGAATCTTTATCAACAAGAATATCCTGTCCCTGGGCACACATAAAGGCAAGAGTGAACTTAAGGGCATCTGAACCGTACATATCAATAATTTCAAGCGGGTCAATTCCATTTCCAAGCGACTTAGACATTTTGCGGCCCTGCTTGTCGCGAACAAGACCATGGATGTAAATATCGTGGAATGGAGCTTTTCCTGTAAATTCAAGACCAGCCATAATCATGCGGGCAACCCAGAAGAAGATGATATCGTATGCAGTAACCAGGGCTGTTGTTGGATAGAATTTTTCTAAATCTTCAGTTTTTGCAGGCCAACCAAGAGTTGAAAATGGCCACAACCAGGAAGAGAACCATGTATCAAGTACATCAGGATCCTGTTTAAGATTTTTAGAACCACATTTTGGACAGCAATCTGGATCTGTGCGGCTAACGATTGTTTCACCACATTCACAATACCAGGCAGGAATTCTGTGTCCCCACCAGATCTGACGGCTTACACACCAGTCCCGGATATTTACAAGCCACTGTTCGTATGTATTTTCCCATTTCTGTGGGAAGAACTGAATTTCACCAGCTTTCCATGCAGCAAGAGCTTTATCGGCCATTGGCTTCATTTTTACAAACCACTGATCAGACAAATATGGTTCTACAACAGTTTTACAGCGGTAACATTTTCCAACTGAGTGAACCATTTTTTCTTCTTCTTTGAAAAGTCCAGCCTCTGTTAAATCTTCAATAACAAGTTTACGTGCCTGTTCAGGTTTTAATCCACGGTATTTTTCTGGAACATTTTCGTTCATTTTTCCATCTGGAGTAAGAAGATTGATTACTTCAAGATTATGACGTTTTCCAACTTCCCAGTCGTTTGGGTCATGAGCTGGTGTGATTTTTACCATACCAGTTCCAAATTCCATATCAACATATTCATCTGCAATAATAGGAATTTCTTTACCAATCAGAGGAAGTTTAAGTTTTTTTCCAACGATTGACTTATAGCGTTCATCATTAGGATTAACGGCAACTGCTGTATCACCAAAGAATGTTTCAGGACGAGTTGTAGCAACTTCAATCTTTCCGCTTCCATCAGCATATTCATAATAAAGATGGTACATTGCACCGGCAGTATCTTCGTGGTCAACTTCATCATCAGCAAGAGCAGTACCACAACGAGGACACCAGTTTACAAGGCGTTTTCCCTTGTACATAAGGCCCCGTTCATAAAGAGTTACGAAAACTTCACGAACAGCACCACTTAAACCTTCATCGTAAGTAAAACGTTCGCGGTCCCAGTCTGTTGAGTTACCAAGTTTTTTCTGCTGCTTTACAATAATGCTGTGATGTTCTTCCTTAACCTGCCAAGTACGTTCAAGGAACTTTTCACGGCCAAGGTCATTACGAGATTTACCTTCTGCTTTAAGCTTACGTTCAACAACGTTCTGTGTAGCAATTCCGGCATGATCAGTACCTGTTACCCAAAGAGTATTATCACCCTTCATACGGTGGTAGCGAACTACGATATCCTGAAGAGTGTTGTTAAGACCATGTCCCATGTGAAGAACACCTGTTACGTTTGGAGGAGGAATGACGACAGAATAAGTATTAGTTTTTGTGTTGCACTCTGCACACTGACAGTGAACCGGATTTGCTTCGTCTGAAACCGGTTTAAAATAACCTTTACTTTCCCATTCGTTGTAAATGCGATCTTCAAAAGTTTTAGGATCATAAGCTTTTTCTAATTCAATAGCTTTCATTTTTCAATCATTCCTTCTCTTAAAATAAATTTATACAAGTATAGTGAATTTAAAAACTATGTACAATTACACTTCATTTTTATACCAGGGCTTTCGCATTATAAACAAAAATCCGATTTTTTGGTTCCCAGTCACGGTTGCGTGATTCAAAACCGCGCAATAATGCGCTACACGCTTTTTGTGGTATAGAAACTATTGAACTGCCGCTTCGCAGCAGCCACAAAAAGAGTGTTTTTGAACCACGCCCCGTTCCTTCGCACCAACATTACGGAAAAGCGTTTATAATGCGGAAGCCTGATGAGGGCTGGAAAATGGGATTGGATATGAAAACAAAAAAGAAAGTGACGGAAGAAACGAATCTATGTAAAATATTTTGGAACTGATGTAAAGGACGAAATCGTCCGCCTGTGGATTTTCTCGATGTTTCTCTGCGCAAAACGACTCGTCACTTTTATCCGTGACAATCTTGATTACTTTTCTACAAAATTCGGCTACAGCGAAGAGATGAAACATAAACTCTCAAAAATCTCAAGTGCCACAATCGGAAGAATGATAAACCTGAACAAGGCACAGCGTTGGGTAAAAGAAGCTGTTGATGATGTTAAAGAAAAACTTCCGTTCCAGATGAAAGGGCTGACGTCTCTAGCAGTCTGCTCTGCTAATTTTTCAAAAGAAAATTCCAGATATTCAATTTCAGAGGCTTCTGAAAAGCAATCTTCTATATCTCCAGTTGATAAGCGAATAATTCCATTATTAAGGCTGTCATTCAAAAGCTCTCTTGCTTTCTGGCGGTCAGATTCTTTTACCCGGGAGAGAAGTTTTTCTAAGCTTGCTCTTTCGTATTCTTTATAGTCGCAGTAATCATCTTTTAGATTTTCAACAAATTCAATATCTATGTGAGTTATCTTTATAATTTTACTGTCCGCATAAGCTTCTGGAATAGTTTATTCTTTGTAAAACTCTTCTATCTGGCATTCATGATGTTTTGTCTTTTCATCATAATTGACACCAACAAATAAAATATCTCCCTGCCAGTTGGCAAGACATTCAGAATATTTTTTTTCTTTAATTTGATTAAGAGCTGTTTCTGTAGATTTGTTATTTTTTAACTCAATAATAAGGGCTGCCTTTGTTTTGTCAAACGGAATATATACAATATCAGCAAAACCTTTTCCGGCAGGCATTTCTTTTGTAATAACGTAATTATTTAATGCATAGATGTAGGCCAGATAAATTGCACTTTGCAGAGATTTTTCATTATTATAACTCAAGTTACTGGTGACATGGTAATGACTTTTATCTAAAGCAGCTGCTACAGACTTTTCATCACCGGCAAGAGTAGCGTCAAGTAATTCTCGTGAAGCTGAAATAATTTTATCAGTTTCAAAATAATCTTCGTTATTTTTTATTGCCTTCTGCCATTCATTTAGAATTTCTCGATTTGGAATATAACACTCACCTTCTTTTTCATCATAGGCAAGATAACCAAGGTGAATTAAGTATGTAAAAACATCATCTTTGTCATAAAAAGCATCTATGGTATTTTCGTATTTTTCAACATTTACACGTATACGACCACCACCTAGCATTGAAATAACATCATCTTTTGTTCCTCTAAAGTTCATGCAGATTTTATCAGCCACAACAGTATAACTGGAAGTAGCAGTCCAATAAGATTTGAACTTCTTTGAAATCATTGCATTATAAACTGCCTGAGGGTTATAAATTTCGTAATTATCCAGCTGATAGCCATCATACCAGCTCTTACATTCTTCAAAACTGCACTGGTATTTTTCACAAAGAGACTGAACTTCATCTGCTGTAAATCCAACAAACTCTGCAAGTGGACCAGCATCAAGCATTGTGTATTCATGAAAAGTATTTAGCTTTGACTGAATTTTGTCCTTAATAATTGGAAGAATACCTGTTATATAAGCAAGTGAAATTGCCGGTAATAATTCACGGTTTTTGAAGAGAGAATTCAAAAAAGCAAGATAAACTGAAAATTCTTCCGGAGGAACCTGCTCGCGTACCAGAACATCATATTCATCAATTATGATTATAAAAGTTTCTTTTTTTTGTGCATAAACGCTCTGAATAAAATCTGCAACAGAAAGTTCATCAGGAAATTTTACATCGGAAAAGTATTCTGAAAAGTCAGCACATAAAAGCTTTGCAACATAGCCCATAAAGGACTGACCTTCTCTGTCAGCAGGAGATAAAGAACGCCATTTTGAATACATGGCATTCAAGTCTATCTTCAAAACGTTATATTTATTCAAATGCTTTTCAAAGTGTTCAGTTTTTGAAAGTTTATAAGGTGCAAAAAGCTCTTTTGAATCTGCTCCCTTAGAATAATAGGCAGAAAGCATATCCTCTGCAATTGACTTACCAAAACGCCGTGGACGGCTTACACAAACAAACTTAAATTCCGAAACATTCAGATTTTTCTGATTCAAAACATCCACAAGCATTGTCTTATCAACATAGGTTCCTGTTGCAACAAAACTGCGGAAGTTTTCATTATTCGGATTTAAATAAGTTCCCATAATTTAAATATAACACGAGAAAGGAGAAAAATCCATAGAAGATGCCCCATACTTTTGGGACATCCCCTTTATTAATTTATAAAGCTGAACTATTTTTTTATAAAAGTTTTTCCACCCCATGAAACAGAAGTTGCATCTTTATTCGGAATTACAAAAGTCTGAGAACCTACAATAGCTCCATACTGTCCTTCAACATCAAGATAATTCTTTGTCACCTCATAAGGGCCTGAATAAAGAGATGTTTTTGTACCATGTGTAGTCACGTAATAATCTACAGTCTTATTGTTACTAAATTTGATTGTAGTAATAACTATTTATGCCTATTGGAGATTCATTTAAAAAAAATAAAGAGAATTCTGCGCAACTAAAAACTATGTACAATTACACTTCATTTTTATACCAGGACTTCCGTATTATAAACGCTTTTTCCATAATGTTGGCGCGAAGGAGCGGGGCGTGGTTCAAAAACACTCTTTTTGTGGCTGCTGCGAAGCGGCAGTTCAATAGTTTCTATACCACAAAAAGCGTGTAGCGCATTATTGCGCGGTTTTGAATCACGCAACCGTGACTGGGAGCCAAAAACTCGGATTTTTGTTTATAATGCGGAAGCCTGATTTTTATACGTAATTAAGATTTCGTAATATCTGCTTCATTTTTTTGCCTGAGAAATTTTATGAAAAACAATGATTTTTTGTACAATATCAAAATCTTCTTTCTATAACTGTAAATTCTATTTAATTGCAATTTTTTTTAATTGAGAGATTTATTTTTTTATATTAAACTTTCAATTATGCAGAATGAAATGTTGGATTTAATAAAGAAAGAAAAGTCGCATAAAACAGAAACCTCTGAAAAATCAAAAAAGAATACTTGGCTTGTCTTTACAATTGGCAAAAAACTTTATGCCCTTCCTGCTGGAAATGTAAAGGAAATTTTGCGTGATACAGAAATTTTCCCTCTTCCTTTTGCCCCAGATTACCTTAATGGTGTTGTAAACCGTTATGGAGATCCTTATGCTGTAATAGACCCAGCCATACTAATTAATGAACCAGCACAGACTTCACTTCTTTTTATTGTAATTAATGATGAAAGTCATTCCTGCTTTAGAATTACAGATGTAAAAGATTTTTACACTACCGATGAAAAGAATCTTGTTCATTTTGCCCAGTCAGATTTGACAGACTTTTTTGAAGGTACAATCAACATTAATGGAGAAGAAGCACTTGTTTTAAAAACTCAGGTATTTCTTGACCAGCTAGGAAACGATATTGCATCCTGATCAGAATTTTATAAGCATTGCATACACAAATATAGATTTTCTTATTCCCAAAAAAGATGTTCTGACAGCCCTTTCCTGTGTAGAGGCAGATTTTATTGCAGATGAAACAGGGACAAAAAAAATAAAAATAGATTCCCAGTTACTTTCATATATAAATTTTGACCGCTATGCAGAATTTCTTAATCAGCCTTTAAAACCAGTCAGCATAAAAAATTGCATTATTATAAATTCAACATCACTTATTTTAGGTGAAGACAAAATTGCACTTATTACAAGTGGTGAATGCAGAGTTAAACAGATAAAATTAAATGAGTTTTCTTTATTTTCAAATTTTTATGGAACTCGTTTTAATAAAAAAGGCATTTTAGCCTGTAAGTTCAATTCAGATAAAACAATCAGTTATCTGATTGAAACAGAAACTTTCTTGCAGAAATATCTGGAGCAAAAAAAATGATGCGTGTGTTAATTGGAGATAGTTCCGCAGTCAGCCGTTCTGTTCAAAAAGAAATTTTAAAACAGACAAATCGTTATGAATTTTGTGCCGATGCAGTAACAGAAAAAGAATTTCTTACAAAATTAAAGAATTTAAAACCTGATGTAATTGTACTGGATTCAGCACTTTTTACAGGTAAGCGAATAGAATCTATTTTTTCAATCATAAAAGAAAGTAAAACTCCAGCTCTGATTTATGTACCTGCAGAATGTATAAATTATGCCACTCCATCAGGCATTTACACCATGACAAAACCTTCTTTTATTGATTCTTCTGAAGAAAAACTTAAAAATTATGCTATTTTCTTTGACCAGACCATGCGCAAGGCCGAAAGAGAAATAATGTTCGGTAACATGCACAATACAAAATCTTCAACCGAAAATGAAAATCTTGTAATAGAAACTGGAAAGAAATACGCAGCCGTTTGTGTGGGAGTTTCTACAGGTGGACCTGGAACCTTACTGGAACTTTTAAAATCTATTGATCCAAATTTTCCATTGCCAATTTTTATTACCCAGCATATTGATTCTTTTTTTGATAAAAATCTTATTTCCTGGTTGAACACCAATTCACCACTTCCAGTTCATCTGGCCATTGATAATCTTAAACCGGAAGCAGGACATGTATATTTTGCTCCATCTGATTATCATCTTACTTTTACAAAAAAAGATTTATCTAATTATGTGCTTACTTTAAATCACGATGAACCTGTAAATTTTTTACGCCCGTCAGTAGATAAGATGTTTGAAAGTGCGGCTCAAATTTTTGGTGACAAATGTATTGGAGTTTTACTTACAGGAATGGGAAACGACGGGGCAAAAGGATGCTGCCTCTTAAAAGAAAAAGGCAGCTATACAATTACTCAAGATGAAAAATCCTGTGTTATTTACGGAATGCCAAAAGCAGCTTACGAAGCTGGTGGTTCCATAGAAGTTCTGCCATTAAATAAAATTGCAGATAGATTAAAACAGTTATGTGAGAAAAAACAATGACAGAATCGGCCTTACAATCTGTAATTCAAAAAATCTATGATTTCTCAGGCTTAAAAATAGTATCTCCTCAGATTGAAGGCTTAAAGAATTTAATAAGAGAGCTGTCGTCAAAACAAGGCATATCTTCAGAAGAATATTGCAATTGTATAAATTCCAGTCATCCAGATTTTCCCTTGATTATTAACCAGGTAACAGTAAATGAGACTTACTTTTTTAGGGAAGAAAAACAGTTTGACATTTTAAAGAATAATATATTTCCAAAATTTGCAGGAAAGAAAATGAACATCTGGAGCGGAGCCTGTTCAACAGGTGAAGAACCAATCTCGTTACTGGCAATGGCACTTTCCTGCAATGTGGACGTTACTGTTTTTGCTTCAGATATTGATGATAATGCCCTTAATAAAATAAAAGACGGTATTTACTCAAAATTTTCTTTCCGAACAGATGGAAGCAAATATCATGAACTTTTAAGGCCTTATTACACTGAAAATAATGATAAATATGTTTTCAAAAAAGATTTTATTGCACGGATAAACCTGTACAAATATAACCTTACTGAAGAAACCCGTTTTCCATTTTCAGAATCACTGGATTTAATTTTTCTTAGAAATGTGTTCATTTATTTTAACCAGGATATTCGCAAAAAAATTTCTAAAAATATATCCTATAAATTAAATGATGGAGGTGCTCTTTTTTATTCCATGAATGAAATAGGCAGCCTTGATGACAGGATTATTCCATCTTCCCTTTATAAAACAAACATTGGTTCTGTTTATTACTTTCTAAAAGGAAGAAAATCTGAAGAAGATAAAAAAATTTTACATCAGGAAAAACAAAAAAATCTTGATGAACTTTTTGATAAAATAAAAAAGCTGAATTCACTTACAAAAACTGCAGAACAAAAAATACCAGAAAAAAAAGCTGAACAAAAATCAGAAATAATCAATGAACCTGATATGCAGGAATATTTTGAAAAAGTCTGTCACGAAATAAATTCAGGCAATTTTGAAAATGCAAGAAAACTTACACAAAACATAACTTCTGCAAAAAATAAGGTCTTTTTTTATTTTCTTCAAGGCTACACAGAATATTATGCCGATAATAAAGAAAATGCGGAAAAACTTTTTTCTACAGCCGAATTACTAAAGAAAGATTTTTGGCCTGCTTACTTTTATCATGGACTTGTTTTAAAAGATATAGGAAAAAAAGAAAAATCAAATTTCTGTTTTGAAAAATGTACTGCGCTTTTAGATTATTTTGGTGCAGATAATCCTTATAATTTTATACTGGATTCATTTAGCCCTTCTTACATCTATTCGCTGTGCAGAACAATGATACAGTCATAAGGATAAAAAATGGAAATAGATAAGAAAGTTTTTATTCAGGATTATGTTACCGAAGCTAGAGAAAATTTAGATACTCTTGATGATCTTGCAATTCAGATTATAAATGATAATCGTAATTCTGATTATCTAAAGGAAGTTTTACGCATTCTCCACACATTAAAAGGTTCTTCCAGAATGCTGGAATTTTTTCAAATTGAAAAAATTCTAAATACAACAGAAACTTTATTTAAAAACATTCAAAGCAATCAGGTAGAAATTTCCATTTCTATAGCTCAGCTTTTAATGAGCATCTGTTCTGCTATCCGAACATCAGTAGACAAAATCTCAGAAGAAGTTGATTACACCATAGAAAATTACGATTTTATCATTCTTAATATAAATAAAGCCATTGAAGGAGAACCATTTTCCGTTAACTTAAATATAAATAAAACTGAGAATTCTGATATAGAAGCAAACATAAAAGAAGTTCAGAACATTAATGATTCTAAAACTATAAAAGTTCAAATCTCTCAAATTGATACAATTTTACAGTCTCTGGACAAATTGATTATGCGTCAGATAAAACTGAAAACTGAAATCAGTGCTTTGGGCAATCAGGCAAAAGGAGAGAATTACAAAAATCTGGCTGAACTTTCAGAAAACATGGAAGTTCTTGAAAGGCAAAGTGTTGAAATACAGAAGCAGATTATTACCTTAAGAATGCTTCCCTTTGACATGATTCTGCAGCCAATAAAAGTTTCAATTGTTCAGGAAGCAATAAAATGCGGAAAAAATGTTGATTTTGATATTCCCCACTCAGAAATTACAATTGATAAAGCCATACTTGAAAAACTTCCTCCCATTTTGATTCACCTGGCAAGAAATTCTCTAGACCATGGAATAGAAAGCATTGAAGAACGCATAAAAAAAGGAAAAAGTGAACAAGGACACCTTTCCATAAAAGTCAGTCAGGTCTCAAACAGAATTTTTGTTTCCATATCTGATGATGGGCGTGGAATTGATTATGAAAAAATCCGTTCTAAAGCTGTAAAACTTTATCCAGAAAGAGAAAATGAAATAGCTCTTATGGATGAAACAAACCTTTTGCAGTTTATTTTCGCGTCAGGATTTTCTACAAAAGATGAACAGACTGAACTTTCTGGAAGAGGAATTGGCCTGGATGTTGTTCGTTCTGAAATAGAAAAATTAAAAGGAAAAGTCAGCATTGAAACAGAAAAAGATAAAGGTACAACTTTTGAACTTTCACTGCCTTCATCACTAGCTACACAAGATGGGCTTTTAGTAAAAATGGGCAGCAATTCCTACCTCATTTTAAGTCACTACATAAAAGAAATTGTTACCGTCCAGAAAAGTCAATTTCTGCAGCTTCAGCATGGTCCTGTAATTAATGTTCACAACCAGCTCATTCCTGTTTATGATTTTGATTCAATTACTGGCAAAATTACTCAGAATTCAGAATCGCTAAAAGAAGAAACTCCTGTTGTTGTTATTGAATACTTAAATAAAAAAATTGGAATTAAGACTGATGAAATTCTTCATTACAGTACTGTTGTTATAAAACCATTACCTCCGATTTTAAAGAATTTTGAAGCTCTTCAGGGCGTTATTTTTGATGATAATTACAAAATAATTCCTGTTTTGAATATTCCTGATGCAATGCGCCGTTTTAAATCAATCAATATTTACGATGTAAAAAATTTTGAAGTTCAGAAAAAACGTAAGGTTTATTCTATCCTCGTTGTTGATGATTCCCATACAACTCGTCATATTGAACAGATAATTCTTGAAGCCGAAAACTACAAAGTTTCCACAGCCTGCGATGGAATTGATGCCCTGGAAAAAATGAAACAAAACCATTTTGATCTTGTAATTACAGATGTTAAAATGCCTAGAATGGACGGTTTTGTACTCATTCACAACATGCGTCACACAGAAAATCTTAAAAATATTCCTGTGATTGTAATTTCATCTGTTTTTGAATCTGATACAAAAGAAAAAGTTTCCTCATTAGGAGCTCAAGGCTACATTGTAAAGTCTGATTTTGAACGAGAAAACTTAGTTGAAAAAGTAAGGGAGCTTTTGAATGACAGATAAAAGTAAAAAAACAATTCTCATTGCAGAAAGTTCAGCAACATTAGGAAAACTCATTCAAAAAACTCTTGAAGAAAATGGATTTTCAACAATTCTTTGTCAGGACGGTTTTGAAGCCCTGAAAACGGCAGTCAACAAAAAACCAGACTGTCTTATTGCAAATAAAATTCTTTCAACTATTGATGGTATTCAAATATGTTCTGTACTTAAACAAGGATATGAACTTACAGATATTTCCTGCATTTTATTTTCCCCAGAAGAAAACTCTTCTGATTTTTGGACAGATATTTCATTAGCAGATAAAGTTATTAGTCTTTCACCAGACAATTTAGGTGATATTGTAATCGCCGTTTCTGAACTTTTAAATGAGGAACGAGTTTTGCTTTCAACTTTTAATGATTCAGATTTTAATGACTTTGATGAAGATACACTTTCTTTGTGTGCAATAAAAGCAATGGAAAAAAGCGGTTTTTATTCGAATATCTTAAAAAAAATACTTGATATTACTCAATACATTGAAGACCTTGATGAACTTATAGAGCATATTTTCCAGCTTCTATATGAAATTTCCCTTTTTGATGCAGCTACTATAATTTTAAAAGATACACCTCATTATTTATATTCAACAGGCACTGAATATCTGAACGAAAATTCTGCAAAAACTTTCTTAAACATATGTAAAGCTGATTATGAAACCCAGGTAAATAGTTCCAGTTCAATTGATTATGAAATTAATTTTATGGAAGGCCTGAATTTTCCATCAGAAAATCTAAAAAATTATTCCTCTTATGTTATGTTCCCTATTGGCAACAATGAAATAATCGGAACAATTCATCTGGCCTCTTCTAAAAAGAAATATTTTAACTATAAAATACAGTCTTCCATACAACTTTTGACAGTCTCATTAAATCATATTATTGCAGAAGCTGTTAAGAGAAGAAAAATAACACTTTCGGAAAGTAAACTCCGCTCTACATTTTCGAAATTTGTACCAGAAGAAATTATTGAAGATCTTCTTTCCCAGGAAAACACCACTAATGAACAGTCAAATAATGAAAAACGTAAAGTTGCCGTATTAATCTGTGATATCAGAAACTTTACCTCCATCAGCGAAATTAATCAGCCTGAAAATGTCGTAGGATTTTTGAACGGCTACTTCAGTCTAATGGTTGACATTATCAAAAAACACGGTGGATCAATTGATAAGTTCATTGGAGATGCAATTATGGCCTTATTTGGAGCTCCTATCAGTTATGTTGATAATGCACAAAGAGCTGTAGAAGCAGCAATGGAAATGGTAAAAAATCTTGAAGTAGTTAATACCTCTATTTTGAACTTTCCAGATGGAATGAATTTTGACATAGGAATTGGAATCCACTATGGCGAAGTTATTGTAGGCAACATTGGAAGTAAAGAAAAAACTAATTACACAGTAATTGGTGATTCTGTGAATCTTACATCCCGTCTGGAAGGACTTACAAAACAGTACGGTGCCAGAATCATAATTTCTCAGGATACAAAAGATGAACTTAATGAAAAAATCTATACTCACCTTCTGGATAAAGTAAGGGTAAAAGGAAAGCAAAAAGGTGTTCAGATTTATAGAGTAGATGAAAAACCTTTACCTTCTGATTTTTCAGATAACTACCAAAAGGGACTTAATCTTTATATGAATGGAGCCTGGACTCTGGCACTTTCGTATTTTGATAAAGCATTGGAAATTCTGCCAGCTGATAAAGCTGCAAAATTAATGAAGCAAAGATGTGAAGAGTTTATAGAAACCCCTCCAAAAGATTGGAATGGGGCTGTTGCTCTGACAAGTAAATAAAACGTAAAAAGTAAGGAGTAAAGTTTTATGAATCTGAAAGAAAAGTTCAAAAAACGTGGACAAGAATCAGAAAGTACAAAAAACAGATTGTCTTTAGAAAAGGAGATTTACAATGCAGGTTCCATTCCAAATGTTGTTACTGCAATTGTAACTGTAATCTACATCATTATTTCTACAACTGTTCAGTCAGATAATATCGTGCCTTTCATTGTAACAGCAATTTTTACATGCCTTATTCTACAGGGGCTGGTAGCTCCAATTACAAACAAATTAATAACTCAAAATCTATCTGATGATCTGGACTCTTTTTATAATTATGAGACTGATACAAAAGAACGGACAAAACTTCTAAAACAACTAATGGCATGTCCTGCAAAAATTGGACTTGAAGTATTTCTCGTATTCTTAATTGGGGGTTCTATCTGGATGGCATTTTGCAATGCTACATTCAAATTCAGAATAGAAACATTGATTATGATTGGAGCAGCTATTTTTATGGGAGCATATACAGGTGCAGTTCTTGGAATTATAAAGACACAAAAAATCTGTTCCGCTCATGCAGGCAGAGTTGTAAAAAAAGGTGTACTTAAAAAAGAAGTTGAAGAAAAACATTGTTTTGGAACCAGCTCTACTGTACTGACTGTACTTCATATTTTTGCACCAATCTTACTTGTGAATTTGTTTTTTATGATTTTTTGCTGGAGATGTAATAAATTCTACTTTGCGGCAACAGAAACTTCAATAAGACTGTGCATTACAGCAGTAATAAACATAGTTTATTATCTTGTTTTTTCAAACATCATTTTTAAAAGAATGATGCATTCCATTAATCTTATGAAGTCAATTCTTGAAAATATGGACAGAAATAATTTTCAGGAAGTACAATCAACACCAACTGATTTATCAAACGAATTTATGTATAACGTTTATCTTATTAATTCTATAATTGATTTGCTCCAATCAATTCTTAAGAGAAGTTCTGAAATCAGTATGGAAGTTGTTGAATCAAGTAATGAACTGTCTGTAATCTCAAAGGAAACTGCAGTTACATCCTTAGAACAATCCTCTGGGATAAAAGAACTCTTAACCGCCATGGAAGAATCCGATGCACTTTCAAAAAATATTGCAGAAAAAATCAGTGAAGTTTCTATTGTTGCAAAACGAACAACAGAAGCAATTAATGACGGTTTTGACATTCTTAAGTTGAACATGCAGAAACTTGATGAAATTAAACAGGCAAATGAAATTACAGTTGAAGGTATAAGAGCTTTAAGTGATAAAATTTCAGGCATTTCAGATATTGCAGGCATAATTAACTCCATAGCTGATCAGACAAACATTATTGCATTTAATGCTGAACTGGAAGCAAGCAGTGCCGGGGACGCAGGCGATAATTTCCGCCTGGTTTCAAATGAAATCAGACGTCTCACTAACAATACAATTCAGTCTACAAATGAAATCCGCAACAGAATAATAGAAATTCAACATTCTTCTGAAAATTTACTTGCAGCATCTCAGTCAGGCAGTAAAAAGATTCTAGCTGGAAATCAGATTATTAATGAACTACATGACAGTTTTGAAGATTTAAGACTTTCTTCACAGACTACCGATACAGCATCTGAAGAAATTAAAAATATCATAGACCAGCAGACATCTTCTTTTGAACAGATTGTTATTACTTTAAGACAGATTTCTGAAGCTTCCGAAAGTTTCTCTGTTTCTACTCAGAATATCAGCCAGTCTGCAGAAAATTTATGTAATATTTCAAATCAATTAAAAAAACTTCAGCCTGCAAAAACTGAAGAAGTAAAAGCATAAGGAGGTGTGATAAAAAATACTTCCGTGTATTTTTTATCACTAAATAAGGAGATTACTATGAAAAATCACAATGAAAATTTTACTTCAAGAATTTATAAGGCAAGTATCCTTCCTGATTGTTTATGTGGTATTGTCTTACTCCTCTATTCGATATTTATTGCAAACATTAAATTCAGTTCTCATTTTATTTTTATATTTGCTGTCATAGGTTTAATTTGTATAGCACAGTTCTGTGCTGCGCCTATTACAAATACCATTATCTGTAACAAATGCAATAAGTTGATTAAAAAATGGAACAATTCCGGATTAGATTTACAGGAAAGAACTGCCCTATTTAAATCTCTTCATGCAATTCCAAAAATCAAACAGATAGAATGTTTGATTTACTTTTTCTTCTGTTCTATCATCCTCTTTTCTTATTACTACTTTATAATGAATGTGAATTTATACATCTGCTGTGCAAGTATATTAGCATGCTTTCTAGGTTCCTATGTTTCTGGATTGCTGGCACTTTCATATTCAAGAAGAATTTGTACAGAATATGAAAGTAAACTTGTTGAAGAAGGAATTGATTCAAATATTTTAAAATCTAAAAAATTCTTCGGTACTTCTTATGATAAAACATTTGTAGAATTCTGTATCATTCCTGTAGTATGGAGTTTTATTCTTTTTGTCTACATATTTTTTGTTTATTACTACAATAATGAAATTTCTGAAGTTGGATTTACAAAAGCAATAAATCAGATTGGAATAACAAAAATTCAACTTCCAAGAATAGGACTTGTACTTGTAACAAACACAGTAGTAAGTATTGTTTCTGTTTATTCTTTTTTAAAGAGCATTCTTGTTTCTTCACAAAAACTTCAAAACTCACTTACTCATATCATTAAAAATGATATTTTCACAGTAGATCTTACACCAACTGATTTTGACAATGAAGTTTCTTACAATATCCACCTTGTAAACAGAGTTGTACTTTTATTCCGTGAAGTTTTAGATGAAATTAGAAGCATTGGAAAAACAATGATAGAACCAATCAATATGCTTTCAGAAATTTCCCAGACAACTGCTTCAACTTCTCTGGAACAATCTACCGGTGTAAAAGAAATTCTGGCAACCATGGAAGATACAGATTCCCAGACCCGTGGAATTGTGGATAAAATTGGTGACGTTACTGATGTAGCAGAAGGGACAGCAAGAAATGTTCAAACAGGATTTTCTACTTTACAATCCAATCTTGATCAGATGAATGATATCACCCAGGCAAATATTTCTACTATTCAGGGAATACGGGAACTAGGTGAAAAAATTGGAAGTATCTGGGAAATTGTAAAAATCATTAACGATATTGCTGATCAAACACGAATAATCGCTTTTAATGCAGAACTGGAAGCCAGCAGTGCAGGCGAATCTGGAAAGAATTTCCATATTGTTGCAAATGAAGTCCGCCGCCTGGCAGCTGGAATTACAAATTCCGTAGAACAGATTAAAGACAGAATTACAGAAATTCAGCATTCTTCTGATAATCTGATTATCACTTCGGAAAGCGGTACAGAAAAAATCCGTGAAGGTCTGGAACTTTCAGAAAAACTTAAGGAAAAATTCTCTGATATTCAGAAATCTTCTGAAATTACAGTTGAATCTGCATTACAGATTAAAGACATTATTTACCAGCAGTCAGCTGCATTTGATCAGATTGTTGCTACTGTACGCCAAATTTCTGCAGGTATTGAAAACTTCTCAACTTCAACAAATACTGTAAATGATACCGCAAAAAAATTACAGAATGCTGCAAACAATCTGGAAAACTTACATACAACACTGGTATTAAATAATTAATTGGTATATAAGCAGGGCAAACGCATTATAAACAAATATCCGATTTTTTGGCTCCCAGTCACGGTTG
>CAMGTC010000018.1 GCA_946061765.1 uncultured Treponema sp. | reverse complement strand
TTGAATCACGCCCCGCTCCTTCGCGCCAACATTACGGAAAAGCGTTTATAATGCGTTTGCCCTGGATGCTCTCTTTTTCAGAATTGACTCTTTTTTAACAACTCGTTATAAAGAGTGAACGAGAAATTATTTAAAAAGGAGTTTCTTATGAAAAAAATTATTACTTTTGCTACACTTTTATTGGTAGCTGTATCTGTTTATGCAGAAACAAAACTTAAAGTTGGAGCATCTCCAGAGCCACATGCAGAGCTTTTAAATCTTGTAAAAGATGATCTTGCAGCTGAAGGAATTGCTCTTGAAGTTATCGAATTTCAGGATTATGTAATCCCAAACGAAGCTGTTGAGTCTGGTGAAATTGATGCTAATTATTTTCAGCATCTTCCATATCTTAATTCTTTCAATGATGAAAGAGGATATCATCTTGTAAACGCTGGTGGAATTCATGTAGAACCATTTGCTGTTTATTCATCAAAAATTAAGGATCTTAAAGATCTTAAGAAAAAAGCAAAAATTGCTATTCCTAACGACCCAACAAATGAAGGTCGTGCACTCCTTCTTCTTCAGGATGCCGGTTTGATTACACTTAAAGAAGATGCTGGTTTACAGGCTACTCCACAGGACATTGCTGATAATCCATTAAAAATTAAATTCAAGGAAATTGAAGCAGCTTCACTTCCTCGTGTTCTTAAGGATTTTGATGCAGCTGTTATTAATGGTAACTATGCAATTCAGGCTGGTTTGAGCGCACTTAAAGATGGACTTTTCGTTGAAGGTTCTTCTTCACCTTATGTAAATGTAATTGCCGTAAAAGCTGGTAATGAAAATAATGATGCAATCAAAGCTTTGGTAAAAGCTCTTCAGAGTGATAAAGTAAAAGAATACATTGCAAAAAAATATCCAAATGGAGATGTTGTAACAGTATTCTAAGTTATGACCTCTTATAGGTGGAATACAATTAGAAACTATAAAAAAGGCCGTTCATTTTAAATGCAGTTATTTTACTAATGCATTTTTTGAACGGCCTTTTATTCAGGGGTTAATACAACCCCTGAAAACGAGCGAGTCAAGGCCTTGAGCGAAGCGTGTCTTGACCGGTCGTATTTTAACTAAGTTGATATTATTTAGCCTGAAATTCGAGTTTTCTAAATTAACCGTAATCTGAAAAAGTTTTGATAAAAGTCCAGATTGCAGTTAATCATATAAGCTGCAATGCTATAAAAAAAGTGCCGGAAAATTTGGAGCCGCCTCAAATTTTATTCCATCTTCTTACATTCGTTTCAAAACATCTTTTTTCTGTAAATACCCTGAATCCGCAAATATTGTCCCCTTTACAACTTCTGCCAGTTTTTCTGCAATTTTACAGTCTGCAATATTTACATAACTGAAAATGATGTTTTCAAAATGAAAAACATGCTGGTTAAGTTGTGAATTTAAGTTCTATGCTATTCGACCTCCCAGCAGATGGTAGCATCTTATTAGTAATATAATTTCTTCTAATCCTTCTCTTTCATCTAAATCAAGCAATTCAAAAACTTTTTTGATTCGATAACGGATTGTATTCTGATGCTGAAAGCAGTCTTCGCTTGTAGCCGAATAGTCGCCATTATTTCTAACAAAAGAATTGAGAGTCTTTATAAGGTTTGCATCATGCTGCTTGTCGTACTTTTGAAGAATGTTGATTCTGTTTTTGATTTCGTTATACATGATGTCATCTTGAAGTAGATTGTAAGCGTATTTGTAAAATCCAATAAACTTGTATGAAAGCGAGTCACTCATTTTTATTCTGGCAACTTCGGCGGCGGCATATGCATTTTTTACAGATTTTTTTAGGTGATGTAGAGACATCGGTTCTTCATCATAGCCAATAAAAAAATCTTCTGTTTTAAAACTATTTTGTATAAGAATATCCTGGATGTAGCGGAACTTAAAAAGAGACTTAATCTCATCTTCATTAAAACTACAGATTAAAACAATGTTGTGGTCAGATTTAATAAAAGACCAGGGGGTTGTATCTTCCATTTTTGCACGGTGATACATGAGACTGTCGAAAAAAGTATGCACTTTTAGGTTTGATGACTCTTTGCGTGGAATTAAAACGGCACTTATAATCTTGTCCTTAAAATCAGGATTAATTTCGTGGGCTATTCTAGAAACTTCATCCTTGTCTTTTTTTTCATTCAGAATCATGTTAAGTTTTTCTTCGTGAATGATATACTGGGCCCGTGTCTTCATAGATTCGTTTATGTTGATAATCAGATCTTCCATGAACTCGTCATAAAAAGTCAGAATGGGTACATGATTTTCTTCTGCACACTGAATGATATCGAGGGGATGTGCTCATCTGGTAAAAGTTTAATTGCAATTCCTGAAACTCTTTTTTGAAGCAAATTTTTGATAGAGCCGTTTACAAGCTCAGGACTGATTGAGGCAAAAAAATAGGAAATCAAGACGAAATAGCCATAACAGTAGCCGGCATAATTTATACGACTACTTTCAAACTCTAGAATTACTGTTGTTGTGACTGTGTTCGTAAGATATTCTTTTCCAGTGAGGATTTTAAATTTCTTAAAAAGCGATAGATTCATAATTTCATTCACTGTGTACATATTTTCCTCCTGAAAAAAAAGCAAAAAAAAAGAGTGCAATGACAAATGCATTTGCACGTCATTGCACTCAATACTGATATTATGCCTAAAAGAAGAGTTTTAGGCAAGTTTTTTTTCGCTTTTTTTTGACAATATAGATTCCATCACACAAAGGAATTTATCATTCATCTCAGCAGTTCCAAGACTTACACGATTCATTCCAATTGGACTTCCAATTAATATTTTTTGTTCGGCAAGCTTTGCAGCAACCTCTGTGTTTTCAATTCCTGGAGCCTTGAAGAGAATAAAGTTTGTCTGGCTCTTGTAAACCTTGCAGCCGAGTGCTTCCAGTCCTTCTGTAACTTTTCTGCGTTCAATGGCATTCAGCTCACAAATTTGTGCAATGTATTCCTGATCTTTAAGTGCTTCCGTTGCCATTCTCTGACCAAGAAAGTTGATGTTCCATGCAGCACCTGATTTTGCAAGTAAGGAAATAAGTTCCGGTTTTCCTGCTGCAACACCAATACGAAGTCCAGCCATTCCGTATGCCTTAGAGAAGGTCTTCAAAACTAATAAAGGTTTTTCATAACCTTCGCGAATCATTTTAATCATGGAATAGGTAACCGGATTTCTTACAAATTCCAGATATGCTTCATCAATTACTACAATAACTGATTCAGGAACTTTTTTGATAAATTCTTCGAGTTTAGCAGATTCTATAAAAGTTCCAGTTGGGTTATTAGGATTGCAAATAACCATCATTTTTGTTTTTGGTGTAATAGCTTTGAGCATAGCGTCCAGGTCATAGTTCATATCTGCGTCGAGAGGAACCATTACAGGAACTGCTCCTGCAACATATGCTGTATCACGAAAGGCTTCATAACTTGGATCTCCAAGAATTACTTCCTCTCCCGGATTCAAAAAAACTTCACCAAGAATATTGATGAGGGAAGATGAACCTGTTGCTGTACAGACGTGCATCATATCTGGAAGTCCGTGCAGTTGGGCAAAGGTTGTTTTTAAATCAACAGAAAACCAGTCTGGATAAATGTTAGGACGTTTTGCAGCTTCCATCATTGCTTCGATTGCTTTTGGACTTGGACCGTAAGGGCTTTCGTTATAGTTCAAACGGTAAATATCTGGAGTAGTGTAACTTGAAACCGGCTGTCGTGCGGCTCTTTTGCTTTCTGGCATGGCCTTAATTGAATCTTTTAAAAGTGTCTTGTAATCCATTTTTATCATGTCTCCTTGTTTTGGGCCGACTGCTTTTGCTGGCGACCAGTGTTTTTGTATTCTTGCCCACAATCTAGCAGAAGTGATTTTAGAATCCTAGAATTTTTTTACAAAAATTCTGACCATTCTTTTGTACAAGTTACAAAAATCAAACAAGATTATTGCAACAAATTCTTATGACTCTATATTATTGCTGCAAGATTTAAGATTAAAACAGGAGGCACAAGATGGAAAAAGCAGTTCATCAGGCAATTCAATTTGACAGGAAGTTCCTTATAAAACTTGTAATGCCTTTGATAATCGAACAGGTTCTTGCGGTGTCTGTTGGAATGGCAGATATGATTATGGTTTCGGGAGCGGGTGAGACTGCCGTTTCCGGGGTATCACTGGTAAATACTATTTCCAATCTTTTGATTTATGTGTTTACGGCTTTAGCAACCGGAGGGGCTGTTGTAGCATCTCAGGCAATCGGAGCAAAACGGAAAGATACAGCAAATACTGTTTCTAATCAGTTGATTTTAATTTGTTTTACGGTAGCCCTTGTGATTACGACCTTGTGTCTTGCCCTCAATCGTCAGATTCTTCATCTGATTTATGGTTCTGTAGAAAAAGCGGTTATGGATCAGGCGGTAATCTATTTTTACATTACAGCTTTATCCTTTCCCTTTATTTCTGTTTACTACGGTTCTACGGCTCTTTTTCGTTCAATGGGAAACTCGAACCTTAGTATGACGGTTTCTGCTATCATGAATATTCTCAACATTATAGGAAATGCAATTTTTGTTTTTGGCTTTGGAATGGGGATTGCGGGTGTTGGTTATGCAACCTTGATTTCTCGTGCGGTAGCAGGAATTGTCGTTGTCTTTATGCTGCGTAATCAGAAAAGAGATTTACACATAGATAAATATCTGCGTCTGGGCTGGAACTGGAAGATTCAGAAAAAAATTCTTGCTCTGGGCATTCCAAGCGGAATAGACAGTGCCATGTTCCAGATTGGTAAACTTTTTACCCAGGCTCTTATTGCAAGCTTTGGAACTGCCAGTATTGCTGCAAATGTAACTGCCAGCACGATTGAGCTTCTGGCAACAATTCCAGCTTCGGCGACCGGACTTGCAATTACAACGATTGTCGGCCAGTGTGTTGGAGCAGGGGAATATGGAGCTGCAAAGGATTACACGAAGAAGCTTTTGAAATGGGCTTACATTATGCTCTGGATTGAAAATTTCTTTATCGTTCTTCTTACACCGACAATTGCCGGCTGGTATCATCTTTCGGAAGAGGGAGATAGACTGGCCCGCATGCTTATGTATTTCCATTCTGCAAGCTGCGTTTTGATGTGGCCTTGTGCATGGACATTGCAGGCGGTTTTACGTGCCAGCGGAGATGTAAAATATCTGATGACGGCATCAATTTTAATTATGTGGGTATTCAGGATCGGTTTTGCTTATTTACTGACTTACCTGAATCGTCTTGCGGGCTTTATTATTCCGGGCGTTCTTTGTGTCTGGATTGCCATGATTATCGACTGGTTTGCCCGCTGCGTTTCAAATATCTGGCGTATTAAGAGCGGCAGATGGATGAAGAAGGCGGTGGTTTAAAATAAAGATTCCCCGATCAAGCCTGCGACGTTTTCGAAGCAAACTCGATTAGGGAATGACATTTGGACTCGCTTCATTTTCGGGTGGCCCTCAGATTGTCGAAGTACCACCCGAAAATCTTTTTTAATTTATAACACTAGTTGGAATTGCATTCAGATAATGAATGAAGTTTTGGATTGCCATATCTACTGCACGCAGACGGCTTTCTTTTGTAAGCCATGCAATGTGGCCTGTTATCGAAGTTTTGTCTGTGTGGAAGAGGGGATTATCCGAAACTGGTGGTTCATCCCTCAGAACATCAAGACCGGCTGCAAAGAGTTTTCCGCTATTCAGAGCTTCCATCATTGCATTTTCATCAATCAGACCACCTCGGGCTGTGTTAATCAGAATTGCTCCATCTTTCATTTTTGAAAAGGCTTCCTTGTCGAAGGTATTTGCAGTTTCTGCTGTAAAAGGGGCATGAATTGAAATTACGTCAGATTCACGAAGCAGGGTGTCAAAATCAACCTGTTCAATAAATGAATAAATTGCACCAACTTTTTTGTGGCGGCTGTAAGAAATTACACGCATACCAAAGCCCGAAGCCATCTTTGCAAAAGCAAGCCCGATTGCACCAAGGCCAAAAATACCGCAAGTTTTTCCGTAAAGCTCAATCTGAGGTGTAACAACATTTCCGTACATTGCACGTTCAAGAGGCATGCCTGTTTCATCAAGCTTAGACCAGTCAGTTTTCTTAATCATATCAGAATGAACATTAACGTGATGGCAGACTTCCATCAAAAGTGCCCAACCATATTCAGCAATTGTCTGTGCACCGTAAATGGTGTTTGTAATGGTGATTTTCTTACGACGGGTCATTTCAACATCAAACTCGCCCCAGCCGTGGCCCAGAGTTGCAATATATTTTAAGTTTGGATGATGACTCAGCCATTCTTCATTTATAACTTTGTCGCTGATCCAGATTCCAAGAACTGCATCTGCATCACCAATGATATCATGATATTCTTCCGGCATAAGATATTTTTCAGGAATTACAATTTTGAGTTCCACATTAGGAAGCTTCTTCAACTGATTCCAGTGCTCTGTAACTTCTTCTGCCGTAAGGTTTGGCATTTTTACCGTTTCCTGAATTACAACAATTTTCATAATTTCACCTCACTTTTAAGGAACTTCCGCAAGCCCATACCTCGACGCCTGAACGGATCTGTTCCAAATTTGGGCTTACTTTAAGTTCTCTTATTAATAACTGTCAATTTAATTTCTGGAAAATTGTAAAAAATACAAAGAGCCTTCAATTTTTTTGTTCCACTCACAAAATACAAAAAAAACTTATTGACCATTGTGGCGGATTTTTTTATAAAGTGCATATCAATAATGAAACAGGGTTCGTAAGTCGTTTTCATTTTCCTTGAATGGCAAAGATGTCGTAAAAAACATCTTTGCCATTTTTTTTGCAATTTACGGACACTAAGGGGGATAGATGATTAAGTACATTCTAAAAAGGTTGGGGCTTGGCCTTCTTACCTTGTTCATCCTGATTGTAATCCCTTTTACGCTGACAAAGGTTATGCCTGGAAGTCCTCTTCAATCAAAAAATATTTCTGGTGATGTTCTTGCCAAAATGGAAGCTCAGTACGGTCTTGATAAGCCGGTTGTAACACAGCTTTTCATTTATATAAAAAATATGCTGCATGGTGATTTGGGAACTTCCTATAAGAAGACAGGAACTTCTGTAACATCAATCATCAAGCAGTCAATGATTCCAACTATGAAGCTTGGTCTTGTTACTACAGTTCTTGTTCTGGTGGTTGGAATTTTTGCAGGCATAATGATGGCAAAATCAAAAAGCCCGGTAGCAAAAGGGGCCTGGCTTACGGGACTTACGCTTGGAGTTAGTATTCCAAACTTTCTTGTAGCCCTTCTTCTGATGATTTTATTTGGCGTGATTTTTAAGGCCCTTCCAATCATAGGTTTGAGTACGCCGCTGCACTACATATTGCCGGCACTTGCTCAGGGACTTTGGCCAATCAGTGCGGTTGCAAGGCTCACCCAGAGTTCTTACGAAGAGGTTATCAGGCAGGATTATATTACCATGGCAAAGGCAAAGGGAATAAGCAAGAGCACAATTCTTTTTCGCCACGTTCTGAAAAATGCCATGCTTCCGGTAATAACTTACATTGGACCAATGGTTGCATTCTTGCTTACTGGTTCTGTAACAATCGAAAAGATTTTTACGATTCCGGGACTTGGTCGTGAGTTTACAAATGCAATTATGAACCACGACTACACAGTGGTTATGGGAATTACGATTTTTATGGGAGCACTGATTATCATGTGTAACCTGATTGCAGACTTACTTTGTGCGGTGATAGATCCAAGAACAAGAAAGTCTTTGTAGGAGGTAATTATGGAAATGACAACAAGTGAATATAAGGAAATGCAAAAGGAGCAGTTATTCCGAAAGCTCAGTAAGGAAGAAAAGAATGATGAATTTATTGCGATTGAAAGTAAGACCTTCTTCCAGTCGGTAAAGGCTGAGTTTACAAAGAACAAGCGTGCAGTTTTTGGATTGATTGTTCTTGTGATTGTAGTTCTGATGGCAATTTTTGGACCGGTCTTTTCACCTTTTTCTTATGAAGACCAGAATATTGCTTTAAGAAATGCGGCACCAACAGCTCAGCATCCTTTTGGAACCGATAAGATGGGGCGTGATATTTTTGTCCGTATTCTTTACGGAGCCCGCATAAGCCTTGGAGTTGGAATTGTAGCGGCCATCGTCAACCTGATTCTTGGAACTCTTTATGGAGGAATTGCAGGTTACGTTGGTGGAAAGGTTGATATGGTTATGATGCGTTTTGTCGATATCATCTATTCTGTACCGTCAATGCTTTACATAGTTTTGATTATGCTCTGGCTGGGGGCGGGAGTTTCTTCAATCATTCTGGGTATTTCGATTACCTGCTGGATTGGAACAGCACGAATTGTCCGCTCTCAGGTTAAGAGTTTGAGAGAGCAGGAGTTTACCATGGCGGCCTTTGTTCTTGGAGCAAGTTCAAAGCGTATTCTTGTAAAACACCTTCTGGTAAATGCAATGGGACCAATCATCGTAAACATTACACTTATGGTTCCACAGGCAATTTTTACGGAGGCCTGGCTCTCTTTTATTGGAGTTGGAATTTCAGCACCAAAGGCAAGCTGGGGAACTTTGTGCGATGCGGCAAGTGAGCTGATTATGGTTTACCCAATGCAGACAATTTATCCGCTTGTTGCAATCTGTCTTACAATCATTTCCTTCAACTTTGTAGGTGAAGGACTGGAGAGGGCTCTTGATCCAAAGAGAAAGAGATAATGTGTAAGGCCGCTGGTGGCCGGTGTTCAATCGAAAGGCGTTTATAAGAAATGCGAAAGCATTTTTTGCCTGACCAAATAAGAGGTTTATATGGCGTTATTAGAAATAAAGGGACTGACAACAGAGTTTAAGACAGACGGCGGAACAGTAAAGGCTGTGCGCGGAGTAGATTATCATGTTGAAGCCGGCGAAATCCTGGGAATCGTAGGGGAGTCCGGTTCGGGAAAGTCGCAGGGAATGCTTTCTCTCATGGGCCTTCTGGCTGGAAATGGAAAGGTAACTTCGGGGTCAATGATTTTTGACGGAAGGGACTTAAGCCCAAACCATTACAACACAAGGGCAGAAAAGAAGCAGTACGAAAAAATGCTGCAGGAAATCCGTGGAAATGAAATCTCAATGATATTCCAGGATCCTATGAGTTACCTGAATCCGATAGTAACAATTGAAAAACAGATAACAGAAGGCATTTTGTATCACACAAAGTCTACAAAAAAGGAAGCAAGAGCTCGTGCAATTGAACTGATGAAGATGGTTGGAATCCCAAGTCCAGAGATGCGATTAAAACAGTATCCCTTTGAGTTCTCCGGCGGTATGCGACAGCGAATCATCATAGCAATAGCCCTGGCAAATAACCCAAAGCTTTTGATTTGTGATGAACCAACAACTGCCCTTGATGTAACAGTTCAAGCCCAGATTCTGGAACTGATTAAGGAACTTACACAAAAGGCTGGAACTGGAGTAATTATGATTACCCATGACCTGGGAGTTGTTGCAAGTCTTTGTGACAGAATCTCAATTATGTACGGCGGCAACATCATGGAAGAGGGAACTGTAAATGAAATCTTCTATGAGGCCAAGCATCCATATACCAAGGGGCTTTTGAACTCAATTGCCAATTCAAATGTAGATAATAAAGAACCTTTAAAACCAATTCCAGGAACACCACCTGATTTGATTAAGCTTGGCAACGAGTGTCCTTTTGCACCGCGATGTAGTGAAGCAATGGAAATCTGTACAAAGTATTCACCGCTTTCAACCGAGTTCAGTAAAACTCATAAATGTAAATGCTGGCTGCATTGTGCAGAACGATACGAAGAAGTGATTGGAGGAAAAGCTGATGAGTGAAAGTAAGACAACAGAGAAGGCCAGACCTATTCTTGAAGTACAGGGGCTCACAAAGTATTTCGAAGCTGCAAAGGGCAAAAAGGTTCATGCTGTAGAAAACGTTTCCTTCACACTTGAACGCGGAGAAACTCTAGGAATTGTAGGGGAGTCTGGTTGCGGTAAGTCCAGTATGGGCCGAACCATTTTGAAGATTCATGATTCTACCAGCGGAAAGATTATTTTCGACGGAGTGGATATCACAAAGTTTTCAAACAAGCAGATGAATCCTTACAGAAAAAGAATGCAGATGATTTTTCAGGACCCTTATGCCTCTCTGAACCCAAGAATGACTGTCGGCGAAATTATTGAAGAACCTATGGTTATTCACAAGATGGGAACTCCAAAAGAGCGTAAGGCAATAGTCCAGGATTTGATTCAGATTGTCGGTTTGAAGCCAGATCATATCCGCCGCTATCCATTTGAGTTTTCCGGTGGCCAGCGTCAGAGAATCGGAATCGCCAGAGCTCTTGCTCTAAACCCAGAGTTCATTGTCTGCGACGAACCGATTTCTGCCCTTGATGTTTCAATTCAGGCTCAGGTAATCAACCTGCTTGAAAAACTCCAGCATGAAAGAGGATTTTCTTATCTCTTTATTGCACATGACCTGGAAATGGTACATCACATCAGTCACAAAATTGGAGTTATGTATCTGGGAAATATGGTGGAATTTGGAACAAGTGATGAAGTGTATAAAACGCCTCTTCATCCTTATACAAAAGCTCTGATTTCTGCATCACCTGTTCCAGATCCTGAGCTGGCAAAAACAAAAAAGCGAATTCTGCTCGAAGGCGAAGTTCCGTCTCCTCTTAATCCGCCAAAGGGCTGTCCTTTTGCACCCCGCTGTCCTCACTGTACAGAAAGGTGTAAGCAGAAAAAGCCCGAAACCTATTCAATTGGTAACCATAAGGTAGCATGCTTTTTGTATGCACCTGAAAAATAAATAAATGGAGGTTCACTATGATTATGAATCGCAACGTTAAGAAGTGGGCTGCAGCACTTATGGGAACTGCAATGATGTTTGGACTCCTTTCCTGTGGAGGAAAATCTTCAAGCCGGGTAAAAACAAATGAAAAAGGAGAAATTCTTGAAGTTGTTGTAGCAAATCAGTCTGAAACTGGAGAATATGATCCAGCCGGTGCAGCAGCTTTTGTATATTTCTCTCATCAGACATATACACTGGATCCTCTTGTAACATATACACCAGATGGACTATTTAAGGCCGCTACAGCAGAAAAGTGGGAAATAAGTTCAGACCTGCTGACTTACACTTTCTGGATTCGTGATAATGCAAAATGGTCAGATGGTTCTCCTGTAACTTCTATGGATTATAAAAACACAATGATTCGTGCCCTTGAACCAGAAAATGGTGCCTGGTATGTAGACTTCCTTTTCCCTATAAAAGGGGCAACAGAGGCTTTTGATGGAAAGGGAAGTCTTGATGATGTTGCAATTGATGCATCAGATCCAAAAGTACTTAAGATAACTCTTGAAAGTCCTTGTGCTTACTTCCTTGATATGTTTGCAAACGTTCCAACCTTTATGCCTTCAAGCTGTAAGTATGCAAAAGATGAAGATAAACTTTGGGATATGGATCCAGCAAAAAACCTTGGAAACGGTCCATGGTATATGGCAGAACGTAAGCCTGGAGAGTACATTCTCTACAAGAAAAATCCATACTACTACGATGCAGACAGCGTAAATCTTCTTTCAATTAAAATGCGCTTTATGGATGATAACCAGGCAAAGGCAGCTGCATATCAGACAGGCGAACTTACAATTTTGTCAGGGGCACCTTCTTCAATTGCAGAACGCTACCAGGGTAAGCCTGATTTGCAGATTACAGAGGTTCCTCAGACAAACTACATCATGATGAACCCAAATGTTGCACCTTTTGATAATCCAAAGGTTCGTAAAGCTTTTGCCCATGCTCTTAAGAGAAAGGATATTGCAACAGTTGTCGGAATGTCTTGTGTCCCATCAACAACCTTTGTAGGCCGTTTCTATCACTCTAAGGTCGATGGAACTCAGTGGGGAGAACTCCAGGGTGATTTGCTTGATGAAAATCTTGAAGAAGCAAAGAAACTTCTTGCCGAGGCCGGCTATCCAGATGGAAAGGGACTTCCAAAAATTACTTACACATATCCTTCAATGAGTTATGAAGGTGATGTTGCCCAGGTTTTGCAGCAACAGTGGAAACTTCTTGGAGTTGATGTTGAACTTCAGGCTCTTGAAAACGAAGTTTATGTAGCACAGCGCCGTGAAAAGAAGGATCAGATGATTCGTATGCAGTGGTATGCAGATTACAACGATCCTACAACCTGGCTCATGATGTACGTAAGTGGAAACAGCCTGAACGATATCAACTGGAAGAACAAAAAGTATGATGATTTGATTGCTAAGTCAAACCTTGAACTAGATGCTCAGAAACGCCAGGACATGCTTCTTGCCGCAGAAAAAATTGCAGTCAGCGAAGATACAGTAATTGTTCCACTCTTTACAAATAACAGTACAAACCTTTATCCACCGGAACTTACAAACTATTACAATGATGTAATCGGTTATGCAAACTACACCGGCATGAAGGTTGAGCAGAAGTAACTGAAGTAATAGAAGTAAATAGACTAACACCCCGAACTTGTTTCGGGAGCTAGTCTGGAGGAGTTGGTTATGACAACAGAAAAAGTAAATGATCTTGAGATAGTTCCATTACTTTCTTTTTTTGACCCAAAGAAGTTTCGCCTTATTCCAGCAGATGCTCACTTGTTTTCCGGTGGAATAAGCGAAATTCCGGTACATATAAATCTACACTCTGGTTTTGCAAAGCAGCTTGATTTTGATACAAGAAATCTGCAGAAGCTTTATGGATTTGGCATAATCTGCAGGGAAATGATTCTTGTAAATCAGGGAGAATATTATTCACAAGAAAGAGGTGGAAAAATACGACTCGTTGAACTAAATGATTGCGGCGAGTTATGGATTATGAAGTTTGATTTCTTTGATGCAAGTTCAAAACTCTATGCTGTAGAAAGAAACATGGTAAAAAATCTTTTGAATCAGGCAAGAAAACCAGCCTTCTTAGATTATACAGTTTTTTAAGCTTATGAATATTTTTGAGATAATAGGACCGGTAATGGTAGGACCTTCTTCTTCGCATACGGCCGGTGCTGTCAAAATCGGATATGCAAGTCGCAAACTTTTGGGAGAAGAATTAAAGGCTGCAGAAATCTTACTGCATGGAAGTTTTCTTGCAACTGGAAAAGGACATGGAACAAACTTTGCACTCGTTGCAGGACTTTTGGGAATGAAAGAAGATAATCCTCTAATTCCCGAAAGTCTTCAAATTGCCAAAGATCAGGGAATAGAAATTAAGTTTGGAAGTGTAGATTTAAAAGATTATCACCCTAATTCAGTGCTTCTTAATCTTACTGGAAAAAAAGGTCGTAAGTTACAGGTGATTGGAGAATCTGTTGGCGGCTCAATAATAAACATTGCGAGCATTGACGGGCTTAGAACAAATTTTTCCGGGGAAAATCCAACCTTAATCGTTCATAACAAAGATCAACCAGGTCATGTCAGTGAGGTTACAAGCATGCTTGCACATAAGTCAGTTAATATTGCAGCTATGCAGTTATATCGTGCTAAACGAGGTGGTGATGCTGTTATGGTTCTTGAGTTGGATAACGAGATTCCTCAAGAGTCTTTACACTGGCTAACAAAACTTGAAGGTGTAGAAAAAGTAACTTATTACAGCTGTGTGGAGAATTAAAATGTCATTTTCAAAAATGTCAGAAATTATAGAAGCCTCTCAGACTAAAAATCTTCCTTTGTGGAAGGTGATTTTAGAAGATGATGTTCAGGAGAGAAAAGTAACAGAAAAGGAAAGTTTTTCTCGTATGGAAAAAATGCTGGATGCCATGCTTGAGGCTGATAAAAAATATGATCCGAATTTGCGTTCTCAAAGTGGACTCAGCGGTGGAGATGGTGCCAGACTCGAAGCTTTCAGAAAAAAAGAAAACCGGCTTATTGGAACCTTCCTTGCAATGGTTATGGAAAAGGCCGTTAAAATGGCAGAATCAAATGCCTGCATGGGGAGAATCGTAGCGGCACCAACTGCCGGTTCCTGCGGAGTAATTCCAGCTGTCTTACTCACTTATTTAGAAGAGAAAAATGTAGAAAAGACTAGGGTAGTAGAAGCCCTTTTTGTTGCAGCAGGAATTGGCCAGGTGATTGCAGAAACCGCAAGTATATCTGGTGCGGAAGGCGGCTGCCAGGCGGAAATTGGAAGTGCCAGTTCAATGGCTGCTGGTGCATTAACTTATCTTGAAAATGGTGATAATGAGCAGATTGCAAATGCTTCGGCCTTGGCAATGAAAAATATGTTAGGTCTTACCTGTGACCCGGTTGCAGGCCTGGTAGAAGTTCCCTGTATAAAAAGAAATGTGCCTGGTGCAGTAAATGCCATCATTTCATGTCAGATGTCGATGGCGGGAATTAAATCAGCTATTCCTGTTGATGAAGTTTTTGAAACAATGGGTCGTATTGGAAAATTGATTCCGGCTTGTTTAAGAGAAACAAGTCTTGAAGGTCTTGCAGCAACGCCTTCTGCATTGAAGCGTTGAAGTCAATCAAGTCAATTAATTCCCCGGCCGCTTCAAAGCCCTTGATAATTGGCCAGAGGTAAGCTGTCAGCTGGTCATCATCTTCCATTTACATAACCAATGTTCAGTTGGTCTCTTTCTGATTCATAAGGCATGTATCAGATGTGTTCGCTCAATCTTTTTAGTGTGTACATAACTTTCCTTAAATACTTTTGCTGATTTCATACAAGCGGTAAATTTTTCTGTAAAAGCTTCCGGTAAAAAGGAACTTAAAAAATCCTCTGTCAAAAGCTGGCAGCTGCTTTACAAGATTTTCAGGCGTCAGTGAATGTTCAGCATCGCACTTGAATTGTGTACCCGCTATCGCCACATTAATATCATCAAGCCCCCAGACAGTTGTTACGCCAACATCATTAATAGGATTTTTATACTTACTTGCCTTTGCTCCAAAAACTGTATAAACATCTAAAAGCATATGAACCTGAGGATACTTCTTATCCAGTGCACGGACAAAAGCATTCAGTTCTTCATTGCGCAGATACATGCTGATTCCTTCAAAAACTACGATTACAGTTTTTGCACCCGGCAGCTTTTCAACCATTTCTGATTTAGAAGCATCAAAGGACATCATTTTGTAGCGTTCGTTTTCAAAATAATATTTTTTGCGGGCCTCAAGAACTTCTGGAAAATCACCGTCTATCCAGCTGGTGTAAGGAGCCGCAATTCTAAAAGCCCGGCTATCCAGTCCGCAGCCAATATGCAGAACAAGCGCATCAGGATTTTGAGCGAGCATCTTTTCCACCCACTCATCAAAAATCTTTGCCCTCATTGCCATGTTGTAGGTGAGCCACTTTGATTTTGATTTTCCATGAATTTCAAAAGCTTCGGCATCCCAAATCTTTTCGGCCATTGAGTCTTTTAAAATAATTCCCTGCCTGCTGACTTTTGCCTTTCCATAAAGCGGGATAAATAAGGTTTTGTTTACTCCAGTCATAGAATAAGTGTAAACGAGGATTGAGGGATTTTCAATTGATATATATATTTCTTCTATTTTAAGTGGGGGGGGAGAAGTCTCTCCCCTGCGCCGCACTTTGTTGCGTCGCACCCCTCTCAACGGGCTCAAACGCCGCCCGTAACGCCTGCTTTTAAATTAACTCAAGCAGAAAGTTATTTTCCAATGTTCCCCAGTCGGATTCAATGATGCTTCTGTGCATGATTTGGACTATTTAGTTAAATCAGTTCCAAAATATTTTTGAGAGATTGCGGCAAGTTCTCCAGATTCCTTTAATTCATTGATAGCCTTGTCAATTGCAACTTTCAGGCTCTGAGTTTCTTCTCCCTTTCTGATTGGGATTGCAACTTTACTTGAATCTTCTGTCATAGCGGCAACTTTAAAGGCGTTTTCTGGCTGAACCTTCTGGTAATAATAAAAAGTAGCATTATCATTAAGGGTTGCATCAACTCTACCTTGTTCAACTAATTCCAATGTCTGATCAAAACTGTCGATTGTAATTACTTTTGCCCCATAACTTTCGGCCAGGCTGGCATATGTAGAGCCAATAGAATTTGTCGAAGTTTTTCCCTTTAAATCTTCGTAAGACTTAATATCTTCATTATTTTTTCTTACAATAAGGGCAGTGTGGGTATATGCATATGGCTGTGAAAAATCATATTTCAAAGCTCTTTCTTCAGTAATTTCTACACCATTACATGCAATGTCGTAACGTCTTGCATCTAAACCTGCAAAAATTCCATCCCAGTCTGTTTCAATAAAATTGGCTGCTACACCCAGTTTTTCGGCTATTTTCTGTCCAACTTCAACGTCATAACCTACCAGCTGATCTTTTTCATCATGATAAGTCCAAGGAGCCCAGGCCCCTTCCATAGCGATTGTGATATAGCCTTTTTCTTTTATTTGGGCTAACAAATCCTTTTGATTTACGTTTTTTTTTGAACAGCTAATGCTGATTAAAGCAGCTGTGGCAATTATTAAACCTGCAAGTTTTTTTTTCATAGTTTGCTCCTTAATTTAATGAGTTTGTGTGATTGTTTTTAAAAATTCTTTAGTCCTTTCTTCTTTTGGATTTTCAAAGAATTCTTTGGTTGTGTTACTTTCTATAATCTTTCCGTCTTCCATAAAAATAATTTTATTGGAAACGTTTTTTGCAAAATTTAATTCATGGGTAACAATAAGCATTGTCATGCCTTCATCTGCAAGTTGTTTAATAACATTTAAAACTTCACCTATTAATTCTGGATCTAATGCAGATGTAGGTTCGTCAAAGTAAATAATTTCTGGATTACAAGCCAGGGCCCTTGCAATAGCAACTCTTTGCTGTTGACCTCCTGAAATCTGATAGGGATATGATTCTAATTTATCTTCCATACCAACTTTTTTTAGGACTTCAATTGCAGTTTGTTCTGCCTCTTCTTTTTTTATTTTTCTTACAGTTATCAAACCTTCTGTTACATTTTTAAGAACATTTTTATTTCTGAAAAGATTGAAATTTTGGAAAACAAAGCCGGTTTTTTGTCGTAATTTAAGGATATCTTTTTTATTTATTGTAGAAAGATCAAAATCCTGATTATCAAATTTCATGCTACCTTTATCTGATTTTTCAAGAAAATTTATGCAGCGCAAAAGGGTAGTTTTTCCAGAGCCAGATGGTCCTACAATAGCGATGACATCACCTTTTTCTACAGTTAAATCAATTCCTTTTAATACCAGATTTTGATTAAATGTTTTTTGAAGATTTTTAATTTCCAGCATTTTATCTCCTCAAAACGTCTTCGAATACGTTCAATTTTTTTTCACCAAATCTCTGGAACTTAGTTAGAATTGTAGAAATCAAAAGGTAAATTAAAGCTACTTCAATGTATAAGGCCAAAGGTTCATAGGTTCTTGCTACAATTCTTTGTGTTGCCATAAACATTTCTGTAACTGTAATATTTGCAGCCAGAGAGGTTTCTTTTACCATAGCAATTAAAGAGTTTGAGAGTGGGGGAAAAGCAGTTCTAAAAGCCTGAGGCAAAACAATTCTTGTCATTACCTGAAAATAATTCATCCCAACACAGTAACCAGCTTCTATTTGACCTACAGGTATTGATTCAAGGGCAGCCCTCATTGTTTCTGCAGAATAAGCTCCTTCATTTAATGAAAAAACAAGTACAGCAGCAGGAAAAGGATCAATCATAATTCCAAGTTTAGGAAGTCCATAAAAGACAACGTAAAGTTGAACCAGAATAGGAGTTCCCCTTGCTACCCAGATATAAAATCTTGCAATTTCTTTAAGTATTTTTACATGCGAATATTGTACTAAAGCGGTAAAGATTGCTATTAAAAGGGCAAAGGAAAAAGATATTAATGTAAGGGGAATTGTCATTGTCAGACCTGGAATAATGATTTTTCCAAAGGAATCTGCAAGCAATTCTATTATTCGTTGATTCATATTGTATAAAATATAAATTTTTAATTAAAAAAACAATAAGATTCGTAATAATTATGTTTTATAAAAATAAAATAACATTTAATTTTCAATAGATTTTTGAACGAGGATCAAATGGCAATTTTATAAAATCTTTATAATATTTGCACATTTCTTCATAATCCTTTCTTGTTGGGCAATCTTGTAATGTTAATCCATTTCTGTTTTTTACTGCATCATATTTTTTTCCATAATGCTCAAACATTAAACTATTTGCCAAACTTATGATTGACATATAAATATATTGATATAGCTTATCATCCAT
>CAMGTC010000017.1 GCA_946061765.1 uncultured Treponema sp. | reverse complement strand
CAGCAAAAGAAACAAGTGTGTGTGGAACATTAAGATTTTCAAAAGTTCCAGACATAGAATCTTTACCGCCAATTGAAGCACAAGAAGAATCTAACTGAGCCTGTACAGAACCAAGCAAGGCTGCAGCTGGATATCCCCAAGTTTTTTCATCAAGAGCACGACCAAAGAATTCCTGGAATGATAATCTTGAAGTTCTAGCTTTTCCACCAATACAAGTAATTTTTGCAAGTGAAGAAAGAACTGCTGTTTTTGCTCCATGCCATGGAGACCACTCTCCTACTCGTGGATCAAATCCGTATGCCATCATTGAAACTGTTGAAGTTTCTCTTGGACTTACAACAGGGATTTTTGCAGACATAGCAGCTTCTGGAGTATTCTGATATTTTCCACCATAAGGGAAGAGAACAGTAGAAGCTCCAATTGAACCATCAAAACGTTCACCAAGACCTCTCTGAGAACAGCAGGTCAAATCATTCATATTTTTGAGCCATGCAGCAGTAAGATGATTTTTTACACAGTTTGGACATTTAACATCCTTATTCAATTCTTCTGCAACACTTGCCAAAGGATTTAATAAAGGAGATTTAGCTGGTTCTTCAGGATTTTCAATACAAGCAAGAGCTTCATGTGGAGCTCCTGCAGCATCTAAGAATTCACGGCCAATATCTACAATTGTCTTTCCACGCCATTTCATTACAAGGCGATTTGTATCTGTAACTACAGCTACAACTACGGCGTTAAGATTTTCTTTTTGTGCAGCCTGAATAAATCTATCTACATCAGATTTACGAACTACAACTGCCATTCTTTCCTGGCTTTCTGAAATTGCAAGTTCTGTACCGTTTAAACCTTCGTACTTCTTTGGAACTTTATCCAAATCAATTTCTAGTCCCGGTGCCAATTCACCAATAGCAACAGAAACTCCTCCAGCTCCAAAATCATTACAACGGCGAATCATCAGACTGACTTCTTTATTTCTAAACAACCGTTGAATTTTTCTTTCTTCTACTGCATTACCTTTTTGAACTTCTGCAGCAGCTGTAGTAACTGATTTTTCTGTATGAACTTTAGATGAACCTGTAGCACCACCAATACCATCGCGTCCTGTACCTCCTCCAAGAAGGATGATGATATCACCTGCTTCCGGGCGTTCACGAATAACTGTATCCACTGGGGCCGCTGCAATTACAGCTCCTAATTCCATACGTTTTGCAGCATATCCAGGGTGATAGATTTCTTCTACCTGACCAGTTGTAAGACCTATCTGGTTACCATAAGAAGAAAATCCCTGTGCAGCTTCTCTACAAAGTTTTACCTGTGGGAGTTTTCCCTTCATTGTAGCAGAAAGTGGAACTGTAGGATCTGCCGCTCCGGTAATACGCATAGATTGATAAACCCATGAACGGCCGGAAAGTGGATCACGGATAGCACCTCCCAAACAAGTAGCAGCACCACCAAATGGTTCAATTTCTGTTGGGTGATTGTGAGTTTCGTTTTTGAACATCATGAGCCAGCGTTCTGTGGCCTTTGGGTTATCTGCAGAAAGTGCTTTTCCATTTTCATCTGCTGTGTAATGAACATCAATATAAACTGAACATGCGTTATTTTCTTCTGAAACTTCCATATCTTCAAGCTTTCCGTGCTTTTTAAGATATTTCATTCCAATTACTGCCATATCCATAAGACAAACAGGTTTATCTTTACGGCCAGCATACAAATCTGTACGCATGTTATTGTAATTTTCCAATGATTTTTTGAAGAGAGGAGCATAAAGTCCATCAGCAATTTTTATATCTTTAAGTTCTGTAAGAAATGTTGTATGACGACAGTGATCAGACCAATATGTATCCAGTACTCTGATTTCAGTTTCAACAGGATCTCGACCTTCTCCCTTAAAATAATTCTGAAGGAATTTGATATCTGCAAAATCCATTGCAAGACCCATTTTATTGCGATAAGCTTCCAATTCCTTGTCATCAAAATTAATAAATCCTTCTACAAGAGGAATATCTGCAGGAGTTTCTGTTTTGATTTTTAATGTTTCTGGTTTACTTGTATCTGTAAGGCGGGAATCAACAGGGTTGATTAAATAAGACTGAATCTTTTTAAGTTCATCCTGAGTAACATCTCCAGAAAGACGAACAATTTTTGCACAACGAACAATTGGTTCTTCTTTGTTTACCTTTACATTTTTGAGCCCGGCTCTAAGTAAAGATATACACTGTTCTGCGCTATCTGCCCTCTGATCGTACTGTCCAGGAAGATATTCCCATACTATTTCACAATCATCACTTGCTGGCAATTCTTCAAAAGTAACATAATCACTTTGAGGTTCAGAGAAGATTCTTGTTGCAGAAATTTTTGCAACTTCTTCACTTACATTTTCAATGTCATAGCGATTGAAATAACGAACTCCAGTTACACTGGAAATTCCCAAAAAACCATTAATCTGTGATAAATAACTTTTAGCCTCGTTTTCAAAACCTGGCTTTCTCTCAACAAAAAGTCTATACATTCCTCGATTATACAAAATTTATTGAGACTATGGAAGTTAGATAGCAAATAACAAAATATTTAAATTTTCAGGCTTTAAATACAACTGTCTTTTAAATATAATATGGGTCTATGAGGGAGAATTCATTAAGGGAAAATCCAAATCTGAAGCAAAATCAAAATAAGTGCACCATGGCCAAGGTAGTATCTTTCTTAGTTTTTATCGTTGGCACAACCTTGATGACTGTCTGTTATTTGCAGGGCAATATGATTCAAACCTATATAAGTATTGCTTATGCACTTTTATTTTTAATTGCTTTTATACAGTTAAATTTTAGCCACAACCTTACCTTCTTTTATATAATAGCTTCTGGCGTAGCTTATGCTATGGAAATTATGTATATACAAGTTGGCGGTCATGAAGGCTTTGGAATTATATGGCTGACTATTTTTCCTGTTTTTTCAATTTATATGATTACCAGTACCAAAAGATTTTTGGTATTTAACTCAATTATTTTTCTTTACATGATTATCTGGATGTGGACTCCATTACATCAGTACTGCTATCAGTTTTCTCCTACAATGAGAATTCGCTTTCCTATTTTATTTTTGATTGAAATTATATTTTCTGCTTCAATAAAAAGACGTTTGAACAGAACTGAACAATCTTACATTAAAATCTTTGATGACCTTGTACATTTTAATATCAATCTTGAAGAAAAGATTCAGGAAAAAAACAAAGAATTAAACAAGAAAAATCTTATTCTTGAATCTCAAATTAAAGGTATGATGGAAACTCTTGCTGCTACAATTGATGCAAGAGATAAATATACAAGCGGTCATTCTCTGAGAGTTGCAAAATATTCTCAGGAACTTGCAAAACGTCTTTGTAAATCAAAAGAAGAACAGGAAGATATTTATATGATGGGACTTTTACATGACATTGGAAAAATTGGTGTAAAAGACGAAATCATTAATAAAATCGAAAGACTGACTGACGAAGAATTTAAAGCATTAAAAGAACATCCTATAATTGGCTATGAAATCTTAAAAAAAATGGGTGGATTACCAAGTTATATAGTTGACGGAGCCAGATGGCATCATGAACGCTGGGACGGTAAAGGTTATCCCGATGGTTTAAGGGGAGAAGAAATCCCAGAGCTTGTTAGAATTATTTCTGTTGCCGATGCCTATGATGCTATGACTTCAAACAGAAGTTACCGTGAACTGCTTCCACAAGAAGTTGTACGTCAGGAAATTATTAAAGGAATGGGAACCCAATTTGACGCTAATATTGCAAGCAAGATGATTGAAATGATTGATGCCGACATCAATTACGAAATGCAAGGCCCCGCAAGTATATCTACCGAACTATACATAGAAATCTAAAAAAATAAGGGTGACATAGTTTTTCTAAGTCACCCTTTTAGTTTAAGATTTATTACAAACTTTACTAAAAGCTAATTCAATACTTTAAGTAAGAATCCGCCTTATCTCTACCTATCAAAATTTAACATCCAGACCAGAAGTTTCTGCATCTTTTGCAAGTTTCTGACGGAAAGCCTGAAGTTTTTCTTTTAACTCAGGATATTTTATAGCAAGTATTTGAAGAGCAAGGTAAGCTGCATTTTTACTGCTGTTAATTCCCACTGTTGCAACTGGAATTTGTGGAGGCATCTGTACAATCGAAAGAAGTGCATCCATACCCCCAAGACCATTAGATTTTTCTGAAACGCATTCAAGAGGAACTCCAATAACTGGCAAAGTTGTATTTCCTGCAATTACACCTGGTAAAGCTGCTGCCAGACCTGCACCTGCAATAATTACTTCAAAACCGTCAGCTTCAACTTCTTTAATAGTTTTTACAAGTAATGGGCCAGCGCGATGTGCGGAGATAATAAAAGCTTTGTATTCAACACCAAATTCAGTTAATACATCTGCTGCTTTTTTCATAGTTTCTTTGTCTGATTTAGACCCAAAAAAGATTGCTACTTTCATTTTTTTCCTCTTTAATAAACAAATCTAATTAAAAAATATAAGTTCCTGTCCGAATTGTATTGCCGTCAACATAACGATCAAAATTAATATCCTTAGTTACCTTAGCAAGTTCACTGTAGAATTCAGAAAGGCTTGTAATCTTAACGCCATTTACAGCAGTAATAATATCTCCATTTCCAATTCCAAGACTTGCAGCAGGAGTTTTTGCTTCAACGCTGGTAACAATTACACCCTTTACATTTTTAGCAATATCATACTGTTTTCTTATATCATCTGTAAGAGGGTAAGCAATAAATCCTGGCCACATCTTATTATTTTGGATTTCAGATTCTTTTGGTCTTTCTACAACTTCAACAGAGAGATCTGGAATTCTTATTCCTCCACGGATAACTCCAAATTTAGCTGTTGTTCCAGCTTCCAAAGCTGCAACTTCTCTTATGAGCTGATTAACATTAGAAATCATTTTTCCGTTGATTGAAATAATAAAATCACCAGGTTTTATACCACCCTTATAAGCTGGAGAATTTGTAAATACTTCTGCTGCAAAGGCACCTTCAAGATTATCAACTTTAAGTTCAGTTTTATAGTCATTATTAATGTCTAATAAAGAAACCCCAACCCAACCATAAATGATTTTATGATTCTTAATTAAGGAATCAATTGATTTTTTAATATTGTTGATTGGAATAGCAAAACCAAGTCCTACAGAGCCACCAGAAGAAGAAGCTATCCATGTATTAATACCAATTACTTCTCCATAAATATTTACAAGTGGTCCACCAGAGTTTCCCTGATTGATTGCTGCATCTGTCTGAATATAATCGCTGATTGAAGACATTGAACTTTCAGAACGATTTACAGCACTAATAATACCCTGTGTTACTGACTGACTAAAACCAAGAGGGGCACCAAAAGCCATACAAATATCACCAGGTTTTACCTTATCTGAATCGCCTAAAGAAGCAACAGGAATTGATTTATCTTTTTTTGCTTCAAATGAAACAAGGGCAATATCAATTCTTTCATCTGTTCCTACAAGTTTACCTTCGTATTCACGACCATCATTTAATTTTATTGTGATTTTTGTAGCCGAACCTGCAACATGATTATTTGTAAGTACATAATAAGTATTATTTGCTTGTCTTACGATAACACCAGAGCCAAGTCCCTTTTGTTCATATTCACGCTGATTTTTCTGGGATTTTTCACTATCTTCTTTTTCTGGATATCCAAAGAAATCTCCAAATGGGAAACCAAAACTTTCGAATGGATTTGTGTATTTAATTGTTTTAGTTTCTGTAACATCTACTTCAACAACAGAAGGAAGAAGCATATCAGAAATATCACGGAAAACAGTTTGAAATGATTCCACAACAGACAGAGCCTGTGCTGATTCACTTGAGCTTGATTTTTTAGAAGGCTGTGCAAATAAACTAGTTGTTACTAAGAAAAGAATGGCTATAGAGCCAAGAATTTTAATTGATTTATTCATTCTAAAATCTCCTATTTTCATCTTTTTAAAATATAATAAAATATATGAGCTTAGGTTACAAAAAAAACAAAAAATTAAAAATTCCTAATAGTTGGATTTTTCAAAAAAGGCAAAAAAAACTTGAATCTACAAATGTAAATTCAAGTTTTCAATTAATCGCTAAAAAAAATTATTTTAATACAGACTTTCCGTTATAGTTTAAATCTGTAAGACATTCTGTGTGATCTTCAAAAACGGCAACAGTATGTTCTTCGTGGCAGCTTGCCTTCCCGTCACATGTAACAACAGTCCAACCATCATCCAAAGTTTCTACATCAGCGGTACCAAGATTAATCATAGGTTCAATCGCTAAAACCATACCAGCCTTAATTCTTGGATTAGGACCACGGAAAGGACAATTAGGAACACTTGGATCTTCGTGAACTTCAAGTCCAACCCCATGACCACAATAATCATAAACAACGCCATAATTATGAGCAGAAGCAATTTTATAAACTGCGTCGGCAATATCAGAAATTCTATTTCCAACCTTACATGCAGCAATTCCTGCCTTTAGACATTCTGCTGTAACTTTCTGAAGTTCCTCTACTTTTGGATCAACTTTACCAATTAAAAGTGAATGTGTGGTATCGCTGATATAACCATTTAAATCAATACCAACATCAAGACTTACAAGGTCTCCTTCTTTTATAATTCTTTTCTTAGAAGGAAGTCCGTGAATAACCTCTTCGTTTACACTAATACAAACAGCCCCAGGATAATCTTCGTGATACCAGGCTGGAATTCCGCCATGTCCTTCAATATAATTTTTAAAAAGCTGATCAATTTCCCAAGTACTCATTCCTGCATGGATTTTTGGAATAAGTTCATTAAACATATCTGCTGTCAAATGGCAGGCTTTTCTAATACCATCAATTTGTTCTTTTGTCTTTAAATGAATCATGTGATATATCTCAATTAAATGCCAAAACTTGACTGAACATTCAATTGGGCTCCTTACTATTAATTTAATGCTTTTAGTAAAAATATGCTATAGATAGTGTTAGCTTTCTCTAACAAAAACTTTATTATTGAATTGCATTTAAGCAGATTTGAGCAGTATTAGAATCGCCTATTCGCTGGTAAAGTTCAGCCATTTTTCTTAAAAAAAGATTATCTGCCGCTTTTCCAAATTTTAAATCTAATGCCCTTTCATATACATCAAGAGCCAGTTCATCAGGAATAACATCAAAAATATTCTTTTTTAAAATTGAAAATGTAAAATCCATAACTTCCGGAAAAAATAAACGGAAATAATTAAAAGAATATTCCATTTGAATTATCTGCTCCAGAAGAATTATTGCATCGTAATATTCTCCACGAATTACAAGTTCTTCGGCAAGAATATAACCGTAATCCATAAAATCTTCACGGGTAAACCATTTTTTTAAAGAAAAGTCAGCATGATTTGTCTGCATTCTTTTAAATTCTGCAACTGCTTCATCTTCTTTTTGATGCATAAGTGTATAAAAAATCAATTTTGCACGGCTTTCTTCATCATCTCTCTTGCTAAGCCAGTCATAATAATTAAAGGATTTATACTCCGAAGCAGCTCTGTGAATACTGGTAAAAAAACTTTCATCAAAAATTGAGCGCTGACGTGAATCTGAAAGCACCCTATAAGCCTGGACAACTTCATTAAACTCGTCCTGATGAGTCACATCTCCAGTTAAATCAGGATGATATAATTTTACTTTTTCCCGATAGGCTCTTTTTATTTCTGCTAAACTTGCATCAGAAGAAAGGCCCAGTATTTTATAGCAATTTTTCACAAAAAACCCTCTTTAAAAGATTTTAAATAATTGTTCAATATCTGGTTTTTGAACTACAAGTACAGGACAATTTGCATGAGCTAAAACAGAATTTTCATCTTTTGACATTACCTGCTCTTTATATGAATGGTTTGTCTTTGCATCTGTATTTCCACCCAAAATAATCATATCTGCCTGGAAATCCTGAGCAGCCTTTAAAATTTCAGAGAAAACACCGCCTTCCCTTAATTCTGTCTGACAAGATAAACCTTTTGTGGATGCTAACATTGAAACGTAATTAAGATAGTGTTTTCCACCTTCCCTTAATTTACTTTCAAACTCCCCTTTTTCCTCTATTACAAGAAGTTTATTCATAGACAGATATTTAATTGTTGCAGTATCAACAACATAAACAAATTTAATGGAAATATTATAAGTTTTAGCCATCATAATTGCATACATTGCAGCATGAATAGAAGACTGCCGCCCATTAATTGCTACCAGAACTTTTTTAATAAAACCTTTACCCATCTTTTATTTGCCAGAACCTCTTTTTTTAAGTGCCTTTAAAACAAAGACATTTTCTCTTTCCCTTTCCTCAAGAACACTTTCTATATAAGCTTTAGTTTCTTTTGTCTGAGGAATAATCATTTTATCAAGGGCATTTACACGCCTCTGAGTTTTTTTTACTTCTGCCGCAAGACGCCAGACAATGGTTCTAATAGAAGCCATTTGTGTAAGCAACTTTAATAATTCAAAGAATTTATCAATTGTTGCATCGGTATCTGCGTATGTTCCCAAAAATGAATAAAATAACTCTTTTTTAGGAAGAATAACATCCATTGAAGTAAAATTCATTCCCCCAATATTAACATGCTTTTCTGTCATTTCAAACTTATAATTTACAGAATGTGCAATTCTTTCTACCTGATCACTACCTTCAAGCATTAACATTTTTGTAAAAGCCGGATAAGCCTGAGCAATAACTTTATTTATTTCCTCTTCCAGAACTTTTACTTTATCTACAAGCTGCATAAGTTCTCTTACAAGGATTTCTCTTTTTTCTTCCAGCAGTTCATAACCATTTGTAGAAACTGCCAGTTGTTCTTTCATTGAGAGAAGATTTGATTTTGTAGGAGCAATATTTAATTTTGCCATTCTTCTACCAGTTTTTCCTATTCTTCAGAATAATATTTTTCCATCAATTCTGGTTTAATTCTTGTAAGTTCTTCTTTTGGAAGTTCTTTTAAGATTTTCCAGCCCAAGTCTAAAGTTTCTTCAATTGTTCTTTCTTCGTATTCACCCTGGCCAAAGAATTCTTTTTCCAGCCTATCGCCAAATTTTAAGTACATTCTATCTACTTCGCTTAATTCTTCTTCACCGATGATTGCAGCAAGATTTCTTATAGATTTTACCTTTGAATAAGAAGCAAAAAGCTGAGAAGAAAGGCTTGCATGATCTTCTCGGGTCATATCTGGACCAATACCATCTTTCATAAGACGAGAGAGAGAAGGTAAAGCACTTACCGGTGGATATATACCAGCCTGAGAAAGTTCACGACCAAGTACAATCTGACCTTCTGTAATATATCCGGTTAAATCTGGAATTGGATGAGAAATATCATCATTTGGCATAGTCAAAATTGGAATTTGTGTGATTGACCCCTGACTTCCCGTTATTTTTCCTGCTCTTTCATAAAGTTCAGCTAAGTCTGAATATAAGTAGCCAGGATAACCTTTACGGCCCGGAACTTCCCCTCTGGTAGTTGAAATTTCACGAAGGGCTTCACAATAGTTAGTCATATCTGTCATAACTACAAGAACGTGCATTCCTTTTTCGAAGGCAAGGTATTCAGCTGCAGTTAAAGCACAACGAGGTGTAATAATTCTTTCAATTGAAGGAGCATCTGCTAATGACTGAAACATAACAACATTTGACAAAACTCCAGATTTTTCGAATGTATCAACAAAGAATTTTGCTACGTCGTATTTAATACCCATTCCGGCAAATACCATTACAAATTTTTCATCACTATTTCTAAGTTTTGCCTGTCGTATAATTTGAGCTGCCAATTTATTGTGAGCTAAACCATTTCCTGAAAAAATAGGGAGTTTTTGACCACGAACCAAAGAATTCATTCCATCAATTGCAGAAATACCTGTCTGAATAAAATCTCTTGGATAAACTCTGGCAAAAGGATTTATTGGGTTTCCATTTACATTTCTTTTTTCCGAAGAAATTATCTGAGGATAACCGTCAATTGGCTGGCCCAATCCGTTAAAGACACGTCCAAGAAGTCCTTCTCCAACTCTTAATTCAAGTGGACTGTCAAGAAATTCAAAACTAGCTTCATCCAAATCTATTCCTGTAGTTGAACCAAAAACCTGTACAACAACAGCATCATCTGAAATATCTACAATTTTTCCAGTTTTCTTTTCACCATTTCTATCGCGAACATAAACGGTTTCGTTGTAAAAAACCTTTTCTGTCCTTTTTAATACGATAATTGGTCCGTCAACTGATTTTATTCCTCTATATTCTGTACCATGCATAATTTACTCCACCGAATAAACTCTTTCGATTTCACCAATCTGACTATCTAATCTATGGCGAATTTCATTGATTTTATCAATTTCTTCATTTTTATAGACCATTTTGATACGGACAATTTCATCACAAACTGGAAGACTTGTAAGATTTTGTAAGAGAGCACCTTTCTTTATACAAGCAGCAGCTCTATTATAATATTCTAGAATCAAATCCAAAATTGCAATTTGTTTATCTGTAGAACAATATTTATCTATATCATCAAATGCATTTTGCTGAAGGAAACCATTTTTTATCATATCGGCAACCTTTAGAATTAAACGCTGGGAATCTGGAAGTGCATCAGGACCTACAAGTCTTACAATCTGCTGCAATTTATTTTCCTCTTTTAGAAGATCCAAAGATTCCTGTCTTAAACTTGCCCATAGAGGATTATGTAATTCCCACCAGTCTTTTACTTCATCTGCATATTCAGAATAAGAATCTATCCAACCAATTGCAGGATAATGACGGGCATTTGCCAATTCTCTGTCCAAAGCCCAGAAACAACGGATAAATCTTTTTGTATGCTGAGTAACAGGTTCAGAAAAGTCGCCACCTGGAGGAGAAACAGCTCCAATTACAGAAACTGAACCTTCCTGTCCTTCTAAAGAAATAATTCTTCCGGCTCTTTCATAAAAAGAAGCAAGTCTTGTTGGCAGGTAAGCTGGGAAACCTTCTTCCGCTGGCATTTCTTCCATACGACCAGAAAGTTCACGAAGAGCTTCGGCCCAACGAGAAGTGGAATCGGCCATAATAGCAACATGCATTCCCATATCTCTAAAATATTCTGCCAGTGTAATTCCTGAATAAAGTGAAACTTCACGAGCTGCAACTGGCATATTTGAAGTATTTGCAATAAGAATAGTTCTTTCCATAATTGAACGTCCTGTACGAGGGTCAATTAATTCTGGAAATTCAGAAAGAACTTCTGTCATTTCATTACCACGCTCACCACAACCAATGTACACAATTAAATCTGCATCACACCATTTTGCTATAGCATGCTGAGTCATGGTTTTTCCAGTTCCAAATCCACCTGGAATAGCAGCAGTTCCACCTTTTGAAAGTGGGAAGAAAACATCTATAACTCTCTGACCAGTAACCAATGGCTCTGTAACACCAAGTTTTTTGGCATAAGGACGAGGTTTTCGAACCGGCCAGTAATGTGCAAGTCTAATTTCTTCATCTAATTCTGTGATTCCAATTACATCATCAACTGTGTAATCGCCGCTTCCTTTAAAAGATTTTAAAATTTTTCCACGAATATTTGGAGGAAGCATTATTTTCTGGGTAATTGATTCTGTCTCTTTTACAGTTCCCAAAAGACAGCCTGCTTTTACTTTGCAGCCTTCTTCTATTCCCTGGGCAGCATCAAAATGCCATATCTTTTTTGTATCAAGAGGTTCTGTTCTTTCGCCTGGGAGCAAAAAAGAACCGGAATTTTCATACATATTTTTAAGAGGTCTTTGAATACCATCATAAATATTTCCAACAAGTCCTGGCCCCAAACGCAAAGAAAGAGGTAATTCTGTACATTCAATTTTTTCACCAATGTACATACCAGTATCTTCCTCGTAAACCTGAATTGTTGAATTTCCCTTGTTCTGACGAATAATTTCGCCAATTAATCTTTTATTTCCAACATTTACTACATCATAAAGACCACAAGAATCTAGTCCCTGGGCATAAACAATAGGGCCCGATATTCTAGTTATTTTTCCTTCAATCATAATTACCTCTATGCTGTAAACAGAGTTTCTGCCAGCTCTTCCCTATTATTATTTAACAATTCTTCAACAACTTCTGTTAAAGTCATTCTAAATCTAACTTCTTTATCTTGAGATTCCAGAATAATTCCTTCATTAATTTCAAGGATTTCATCTTCCAGAATGAGTTTTCCAAAATCAGTTGGCTGACATGCCAATAATCTTTTTCCCAGAATATCATTCAGGGCTTTTTCTACTTTTTTGATATCAAAACCATAAACATAAGCCGTAAAAAACTTTTCTTTTAACAAATAATCTACATAGTCATCAGTCTTAATAGTTTTGATTTTTTCCAATACAAGCTGAATACGTTTTTCCTGACTTAAGGATTTTAAATAATCTTGAATCTTGGTGATAATTAAATTTTCAACGAAAGAAACTTGAAATCTTTCTTTTTCCAATGGCAAAGAAGCATTAAGATTTGTTTTAATTGATTCTAACTTAGAAATCAAAGCTGCTTCTTTTTCTTCTACAGTTTTGGTAACCTTATCATCTACCGAGGACATAATAGAACGGCACTCAGATTCAGAATTTTTCAATATTTTCTGAACTTTCTTTTGAGCATCTTCTAGAATTTCCTTATCCAAAATTTCTGTTGAACGTAATTCCTGCATAAATCAAACACCCTTATCTTTTCTATAAGTTTTCTTAAAAGTAAAAAATGTAGAAAAGATATAATTAAATCTGCACTCCAATGGCTTCGCGAATTGCATCTGAAAGAGATTTTTTTCCCTTTACTGGCCCGTTTAGACCTGGAATTTCAACTATAAGAGGAAATTTTCCTGTTTTTTGCCAGGCAATTTCTTCGTCTTCAATTTGGGCAGCAGCATCTTCTGTTAAAATTAAAACATTAGGAAGCTGCTCTATTGGTAGAGCTGCAAATCCACCGGCACCAGTAACACGATTAAAAGCTTCAAGAACTTCATCACGGCTATCGGCTGCAACTCCATCTATTCCAACTAATTTGAAGGCCAAAACTAATTCCCGGCTTCCAATTATATAAAACTTCATTGCTTAAATTTTCTACATAATCAGAATTAATACAGCAACAAGCATTCCCCAAAGACAAATACCTTCTGCAAGACCAACGAAAGGTAAAGCCTTTCCAGAAAGTTCAGAATTTTCGCTCATTGCACCCATTGCGGCAGAACCAATTTTTCCTACAGCAGAACCACCTGCAAGACAAGCTAAACCTACAGCTAATGCGGCAGCAAGATATTTAATTGCGCCTGAAAGATCTGCAGCAGCTTTTACAGTTTCTCCACTCTCCTGTGCAAAAAGTGCAGTTGCAAATAAAGCAAAAACAGCTAATACAGCAAAAAGTCTCTTTTTCATATTTTTACTCCTTATAAATATAGAAAAATATATATAACTTCTATTTAAGTTCAAATTTAAATGGTTTGAATTCTTGTCCTGTTTCGTGGAAGAACTTGCTAAAGAATTCATAATACTGCAAACGAATTACCTGAATTGCAACAATCATACCTTCAAGAACAAGTACAATTGCATTTCCAACAATCAGTACAACAATTCCCCCTACACTTGCTGCTCCACCACACAGATTTGTTAAAATCATAATCATATAATCAAGAACAGCATGAGAAAGAGCAAAAGCTCCAACACGGATAAAACTGACTGTGTTAGATAAATAACCAGAAAGAACTTCAATTACTTCTACAACACCGCCAATTATATAAGCCAAAAGTCCATCTTTTAACAAAGGTTTTTCGTGAGATAAAGCTCTTTCAAAAGGTTCAGCAAAAGATGCAAAGAAAAGTGTAAGTCCAATAACAATCCAGTCAAAAACAGCAATCTGATATTTAAATACAGCAACTCTAATTACAGTTGCAACTACATACCAGTAGAAAATAAAGCCGGCCATACCATTTTTCCCAAAGAAGGCTTCGCCCCATCTCTTTAATATCAAATTGTTAATAAAATTCAAAACTAATCCAATAGAATTAATAATAAAGCCAATTCCTACTGCAACACCAAAAACCGCAAACATTACTTTAATGGAATTAGGATCTTGAGAAGGCATAAGTTTTAAGATTGGTGCATGAGGATTTCCAAACAAGCCTGTAACCCAATAAGAGAAAGGTTCAAGTAAAGTTTCATTACTAAAGAATTCACCTGTTAATAATCCCATAAAAGATGAAGTAATACCTATTGCAATAAATACAGGACCAAATTTTTCCCAGCCGCCAAATTTAATAATCTTAGCCGACATAAGAATACCAGCCAAAAGGAAAATAAGGCCTTGTCCTAAATCACCAAACATAAAACCAAAAAGAATGGTAAAGAAAATAGCAACAAATGGAGTTGGGTCAATTGTACCGTACAATGGAGCACCGTAACTGAAAATCATTCTTTCAAAGCTTTTAATTACTTTTCCGTGGCTCATTTTTACAGGAACCTGTTCTTTTCCAGACATAACAGCAGGAACTTCATAAGGTTCAAATTCTCGTATAGCAATTCTACCTTCTGTTATTTCGTCCAGTTCTTTCATGTAAGATTCTGTTTCAGATTTTGGAACCCATCCGGTAATTCTATAAACTAACTCTGTAGATTGAAGAGTATTTTTAATATCTTCTATTTGAACTGCAATTGTAAAAGATGCAAGCAGTCTTAAAATCTCACTTTCGTTTGTTTCTTTAAAATTTTTCTTTTGATGTTCAAGTTCCTTAATCAGGCCAAGAGCTTCTCTTTCTTCTTTTTTTAGACCTTCAATTGCATCTTCTGGAAAACCCATAAAATCTTTTGGGATTTCAAGTTCTACAAATCCATATTCCTTTAATATTGATTCAAGAGCAAATCTACCTTTTTTAGAAGAAGCCAGCAAAACATGACTCTTATCATCGCCAAGAGGTACAAGAACAGCATCGTCTTCAAGATTTTCTTTTAAGTTTTCATAATTCTCTGCTGGAATTCTACCAATTTTTATTGACAAAAATGAAAGATGATCTAATTCTGAATATGAAACTTTTAAATTAGAAAAGGCATTTGCTTCTTTTACTGCAGAAGTTACTTTTTCGGCAGTAGTTCTTGCATTTTCAAGATTCTTTTCCAAATCATTATAAGCTGCAAGAATTTGAGTTAATTTACTTCTGTCATCTTCGGATGGAGATTTTGCAGAGGCTATATCCAAGTTATCGCTGGCTACATTCAAATCAATAGCAATATTTTTGATTTCATTATAAAGATGGCGGTCAACATCAAGATTAAACTTAGGCTCATCATCATCTTTCTTTTCAATCTTTTTTTTGGTATAGAACTGGAAAGACTCTTTTTTTCCAATAAATTCGATTACAGAAGAAATATCTTGTTTAAGAACCATAAGTTCAAGTAATCTCATAGGAGCTGTTTTTGCCATAATTCCTTACCTCTCATTTTTAATTTGTTTTTTATTTAGTTAATACCAAGCAAATCCAAAGCCTGACTAGAATCAATTCCCAACCTAAAACTTTCTACTGCAGTTCTTATGCAGGAAAGTTCAAAACTTTTTATTTTAAACCATGCAACCAAAGAAGCCGTAGACATATTATTCTGATGAAAAATTCTCATGGCCAATTTATCCATTTTAACCCGATTAGATTTTTCTATCCAGTTTGGATCTATTGACCACACTTCCCCACTAACATGAGGATTAATTAAATCTGAATACTTCCAGTCTTCCCAATCCTGATATGAATCTACTTCCTTATTTAAAATTTTAAGAACTGGAGAAAGCAAAGGATCTTCAGGATTTCCTGCCTCTTTTACATAAATAAGATTTTTTAAAATTTCATCATCTTTCATCTTGTAAAAGATTTTTAATCTTAAGGCCCAAACTATATTTTTAATTACATATTCATTTTCATAAAGTTCAAAAAGGGCTTTTCTGTCCTGTCCTCTTGTTTTTTCAAGAGATGCCCATAAATCTGCTACAGTTTGAAGATCAATCTTATATTCTATTTTTTGTTTTTCATGAATATCAGGCAGAGAATTTAGCCATTTGTAAGGAGATTTTTCTGTAATAGATTTAATATCAGGCCATGCAGAATAATTTAGTCGATTATATTGTCCTAAATCTATAATAGAAGGCATTTCAATTTCATTTGCACAAAGAGAGTCTGCAATCTCTTTTAAATTTTCAGATTCATAAATGTAAAGTACATTTAAAAGAATTTCTTCACTTCCTTTAAGAGAATCAAAAGAAGAAATAAAATTTACATATTGATTTATAAATCTTTTAAAAGCTTCTTTTTCAATTTCTTCCGCAAGCAATTTTTCTGGGAGGGCTGGAACTTGACTTTTAAAAAGAAGAGTCCACAGCTCGCTTAAAGATTTTACTTCAAATAAATTAGAGACCTTGTCGTTAATAAATGATTTTCCTAAAATCCCACTGGCTTTTGCATAAACAAATGCCTGACTTGAAGTTTTATCCATTCTTTACTCATCTCCTTTTCTTTAGTTATTTGAAAAGAGTAAAGATTCCACTTTTTTGTTAAAAGCGTCAATGTTTAAACTTTTTGAAGACAGGATTTTTTTATATTCATCTAGTTCTTTTTGATGATTTTCTTTAGTTTCTGAAATTAAATTATCATAATACATAGATTTTTTTGCTATGAGCTTATCGAATTTTTCTTTATAAGCTCTGTTGAATTCAGAAACAGCCTTTGCTTTATTATTTTCAGCCTCTTTTAAGGCATCATCAATTAATACAGAAGCATTTTTTTCTACTTCCAAAAGATGATTTATTATTTCGCTTTCAGGATTATTTTCTGTCATTTTATCCTTCTCCAACTATTTTTAATTAAATTTCAGACTTAATAATTAAGTCTAAAATCTGAGCTGCTGATTTGGCTTCGATTACATTTTTTTCAAAATCAGGCATTTTAATTAATTGAACAATATCTCTTAGCATTTTTAAGTGAGTTTCTGTATCATCTTCTTCAAGAAGAATCTCAAAAACTATCTTAACATTCATTTCTTCAGGATCAGTTGCGGTTGAACCAAAATCTATTTTGTTTTTTGTAACGCCAATTACAAGGCAAGATTTTTTAATTGATTTGCAAACAGCATGAGGGACTGCAATTCCTGGAAAAATGGCTGTTGATTTTTTTTCTTCACGGTCGATTAAAGCCTGAAGTGCCTCTTTTCTATTGATTTCTGGATTATGCTTTATCATAACTTCCAGTAATTCTGCAAGGCATTCATCTCTTTCGTTACTTTCTAAATTAATTTTGATTTTGTCCGAAGTAATATATTCACTAAGCATTTCTTCCTCTCTCAAATTAATTTGAAAATAATATATTCCCATTTATCATAAAATTCAATTGACTTTTGAATTTGATTTCATAATTTTGTGTTAAATACGTCCGGTCAAGAGACACTTCGTTCAAGCCCTTGACTCGATCGTTTTTAGAATTTGTAATAAACCCTAAATAAAAAAAACCGGAAGTCTAAACCTCCGGTCTGCAAATAACATAGAAAATTATATTTTACTCGGCGCTTTCTTCGTTTGAAGTTTGGGCTTCCAAAGTTGTTTCTGAACCTTCAGATTCTGACCACCATTCTGTTGATTTTTCTTCCTGAGCTTCAGATTCAACACTTGTTGTTTCACCAATATCATCAGCAACCTTTCCTTTTTTATTTACCAGAGCTAAGCCTAATGCAAGAACAAAGAAAAGAAATACCAAAACAAATGTAGTCTTAGTAAGAACACTTGCAGAATGTGAACCAAATGCAGCAGTACCACGACCACCTAAAAGTCCACCCATTCCGTTTTCACCATCATCTTGAATTGCAACTAAAAGAACTAATAAAACACAAACAATGATAAAAAATACTAAAAGAACAATACCAATTGCGCTCATCTATTTACCCCAATTTTTTATATTCAATTTAAATGTTTTAATATTTTATTAGAAATACTGTCTTTCGTCAATTGCACTTTTAAAAGAATTAAGTGGCCAAAGCCTATTCATAAAAATTATTAAACACTAAAAATACGTCGAGTCAAGGCACGCGTACGCTTAAAACCTTGACTTCGCCGTTTTGAGGGTTTTATAATAAACCCTCAATAAACAAACAAAAAGCCCTTATAGAAAAAATCTACAAGGGCTTTTACTCAATATAAATAAAAACTAGAGTACGCAGATTGGAACAAATGTTTCAGCCTTCAAAGAAGCTCCACCAATCAATCCACCATCGATATCTGGCTGAGCCAATAATTCTGGTGCATTAGAAGCCTTCATTGAGCCACCGTACTGAATGATTACTTCATCAGCAACTTTCTGATCATAAAGTTTTGCAATATAACCACGAATAAACTTATGGATAGCCTGTGCATCTTCTGGAGTTGCAGTTTTACCTGTACCAATAGCCCAAACTGGTTCGTAAGCAATTGTTACTCTCTTCATCTGTTCTGCTGTTACACCAGCAAGACCTGCAGAAAGCTGGAAGGCACAAACCTGTTCAGCTTCTCCTGCTTCACGTTCAGCAAGAAGTTCACCAATACAAAGATCTACTTCAAGACCGTCGTTCAAAGCTTTGCGAACTTTTTTGTTGATAAGTTCATCTGATTCACCAATTTCATGACGGCGTTCTGAGTGTCCAAGAATTACACACTGACAACCAATGTCTTTCAACATTGTAGTAGAAACTTCACCTGTATGAGCTCCGTTATCTGTAGCAGCACAGTCCTGAGCTGCAAGAATGATGTTTGAACCTTTTACAACCTGAGCTACTGCATCAAGATATACAAAAGGAACACCAATCATATATTTGTTTGTTTTACCTTTTAACTGTTCTACAAGATCCTTAGCCAAAGCAACAGCTTCTGCTTTACTTGTGTTCATTTTCCAGTTTCCAGCGATATAATGTGTACGTGCCATTAAAAACTCCTTAAAATTTCAATAATTAAATTATAATAAAAAAGACTTTGTGTGTGAAGAAGCCAAAATATATGGACAGGGCAAACGCATTATAAACTAATATCCGATTTTTTGGCTCCCAGTCACGGTTGCGTGATTCAAAACCGCGCAATA